>JAIVTZ010000313.1:0-5160 GCA_049188105.1 Deltaproteobacteria bacterium
CCTCCTCCGCGCCGTAGGTCGTGAATCGAATCTCGTCACGGACCATGGTGTCGAACTTCTCGGCGAGCTTGTAGTTGTGTCGCTCGAGCTCGTTGGGGTCGAGGAAGAGCGAGTTGATGACATTGGTCGGCCGGCTGCCGTCACAACCGGTGGTCGCCCAGGTCTTGGGCGCGAGCTTCTTGACCGGCTCGCGGCCCTCTGAGAACTCGACCGGCTCCATCATCTGGCCGATCAGGCCGTCACCGAGGACCATGACCGGGTTGCGGTAGTAGTCGGCGAGGTCGAAGGCGTCCTGCACCAGATCGGCGGCCTCCTGAATCGACCACGGCGCCAGCACCAACACCCGGAAATCGCCATGGGCGAGGCCCTTGGTGGCCTGGAAGTAATCTCCCTGGCTGGGCAGGATCCCGCCGAGACCCGGTCCCGCGCGCATGATGTTGACGATCACCACCGGCAGCTCGGCGCCGGCAAGGTAGGAGATGCCCTCCGCCATCAGTGACACACCGGGCGACGACGACGAGGTCATGACCCGTTCGCCGGCGCCGGCCGCGCCGTAGATCATGTGCGACGCCGCGACCTCGGACTCCGCCTGAACAAAGGCGCCGCCGATCTGTGGCAGCCGCATCGACATGTACTCCGGAATCTCGTTCTGCGGCGTGATCGGGTAGCCGAAGAAGAGCTTGCAGCCCGCCTGCACCGCCGCCTCACCGATGGCCTCCGAGCCTTTCATGAGCTTTTTCGTCATCACGGCCCCCATCAGTAACTGAAGTAGTGGTACATCGTCCCATTGACCTGCATCTCGATGGCCATGTCGGGACAGGTGATGCAGCACAGCCGGCAGCCGATGCAGCGCATCTGTTCCACAACCTCGGCGTAGACGTAGCCCTTGCTGTTGATCTTCTTGCCCATCCCGAGGATCTGCTGGGGGCAGGCGTGCACGCACAGCTCGCATCCCTTGCAGCGGTCAGGGCTGATCAAGATCCGCGACATGGACGCTCCTTTCTCAGTTCACCACGAAGAGCGGACCGGTGGTCCGCAGCTCCGGAGTTTGCGCGAAGGGCGGTTTGACAATGCGTCGCAGGGGGACGACCGGACACTCGAGGTCTTCACCCTCGAGTACCGCCGTCAGCTCCTCCTCCACCGTGATCGCGACCAGGGGCGCCTCGACGAGACGCGCGGTCTCCAGGGCCTGGCGGTAACCGTCGAGGACCACCTCCGGGGTGGTCTCGTCCATCAGATGGGTGTTGGAGATGAGCCCGCTCACCGGCACCCGACCGACCGCCTCGATCTCGCGCACCATCGCCGCCGCGCGTTCTGGATCCGGAGTCGACGGACGACGGAAGTTGAGCACCAGCAGACAGTCGGTGTCATCGAAGGGAATCACATCCGACAGCGAGCCGAGAACTCGTGCCCCCAGGTCATCACCGCCCACGTCCAAGATCAGCCGGCCGTGCTCGTCGCGCAGGCAGCTACGGATCTGCGGGACGATGATCGGCAAGTCGGCGTGAACGTTGGCGCCGGTCGGCGCGAGCAGATCGACCCCCGCGTCGGAGAGAATGGCGCGTGCCGAACGGGAGCGAAAGTAGGGCTTGACGACATCGAGATCGGCGAGGGTCACCCTCGACCCGGCGGCGGCCAGCTCGAGCGCGCCGTTGAGGGCGATCTCGGTCTTGCCGCTGCCGAAGTGGCCGACGAAAATTGTCACCCGCCGCTGGTACATCCACACTCCCGTTGTGGGGGTTCTCGCACCGACGCTCGGCCCCAAGGCCAATGCCCCGTTCAATCTATGTGAACCTCTTCACGAATGCAAATTGCTTACTGAGACGCAGTTACAGATGGTGGCGTGGCGGTTTTAGTCCGCACCCTCTTCCGCCGACATTCGTATGCGGCGGGCGGCGCACTCCGCGTACCCGGTGCATCGGCGACAGACATCGTCGTCGATGAAACCGAACTCCGACGGCGCGCAGACGGTTATCGAGGGGTCCTTGGCGGCGTCGAGCTCGGCGAGCAGTGCCTCGTCCTCGACCGCGACGGACCCGCTCTCGCGTGCTCGGACATCAGCCGCACGAACCGTCGCGTCCCAGCCACGGTTACGGTCTTCGGCCTGCTCGTTGTCGGCGCGCACCGCAATTTTGGCCTTGCGTTGGTTGAGCACGAACATGAGCTTGCGGCGGGTTGGCAATCGGCGGGTGGCGAGGAAGAAGAGATAGCCGGCCGACGTACCCGCGATATTGGCAAGCCCAGCCACCAGCCCGGAAGAGAGGCTCGAGTAGACGAGGATCGCCGCCGCGACAATCGCGAGGTACTTGACCTTGACCGGAATGATGAAGAAGATCCGGAACTCGACCTCCGGGTAGAGGGTCGCAAAGGTGAACAACAGACAGGTGCCGAAACCGATGTTGCCAAAGAGCAGCCGGCCGAGGGCAACCGCGGTCAACGACGCACCAAAGGTGGCGACGAGCCAGAAGGCGAGAAACCTCGGCGAGCCCCAGCTCTCCTCGAGCGGGCGCGCCATGATCCACAGTATGAGCATCGAGATGAAGAACCAGAACATACTGCTGCCGTGGACGAACTGGTAGGTCACGAGGGTCCACGGCCGGGCCGTGACAGAGCCCGGAATGAGGGCCAGGGCCCGCTGCCCACCTTCCGTCATCGAACTCAGGATGAAGACCGCAAAGTGGGCAAAAATCAACCCTTCGGTCAGATGCCACTGTTCTCGCTGCATCAGCGTCTCCCCAAACGTCGTTCCATCTCCTCCTGGCTCAACCGCAGGATGATGGGCCGCCCGTGCGGGCAGCGATACGGGTTGTCGGTCGCCACCAGGTCCGAGAGCAACGCCCGCTGCTCATCGCCCGACAAATCGTGATTGATCTTGATCGCGGCCCGGCACGACAGCGAGGCGGCAATCTCCTCCTCGAGCTCGGCGGCTGCGCGTTCGGGGACACCGTCGAGGGCGGTGGCGCGATCGAGAATCTCTTCCACGACCCGGTCCACCTCCTCCTCCTCCAGCTCAGGCGGCACCGACGACAGACGAATCGTTCCATGGCCGAAAATCTCGGCCTCGATGCCGACCCGGAGCAACAGCTCGGCCACCGACTCGAAGGCGGCCGCGCGCGCCTCGCCAACCTCGATCAGCCGCGGCGTCAGGAGCCCTTGCGAGGGTGTTTCCTCGCCCGCCAGACGACGAAGGATGCGGTCGTACAGCACTCGTTCATGGGCCACATGCTGATCGACGATTACCAGACCGTGGTCGTCTTCCAGGAGAAGGAAGGAGTTTCGGTACTGGCCGATGAGGCGACCGAATGGGGTGTCCGCCGGGCCGGATTTTGCTCCCGACCGCAGGGCATCCCTCTCGGCAGATATCGTCGGCCACGACGCCTCGCCGAGCGAGGGATCCGGCGCAGTCTCGACGCCTCCACCGTAGGCCGGATGCTCGAAGAGCGGTGGTCCGCCCGCCCCATGCCGTTGCCGGATCAGCTCGCCGTAACCTCCGGCCGAAGGGGTCGCGACCCCACCCCATGCCGCGCCGTCCTCGAGGTTTCCGACCGCCACTCGACCCTGGGACGCCGCCACTCCCTCACGTACTGCCCGCTCGACCAAGGCGAATACCGAGCCCGATCGGGCGAAGCGAACCTCCGCCTTTGCCGGGTGGACGTTGACATCGACCTCGTCCGCGGGCAGCCGGAGATCGAGGACCATGCGAGAGCCGCCGAATCCACTCCCCGCGGACCGCAGCACCCTCATCACGGCGCCCACCAGCAGCCGGTCGCGAACGACCCGGCCGTTGACGAGAAAGATCAACATCGGGCGTCCCCTGCCGCTGCCGGGAGCGAGGAGGCCCTCGACCTCGCCACCGCCGGCGGCATGAAAACGGAATACCCGGTCGGTGTGGCGCCAGAGATCTGTGAGCCGGCGCGAGGAGTCGGGAGCAGCGGGGGCATCGATCAGCACCCTCTTCCCGTGGCGGAGAGTGAAAGCGACATCGGGCCGCGCCAGGGCCGCGCCCCACAGGCCCTCCTGGGCATGCCGCAGCTCGGTCTCCGGCGCCCTCAGAAACTTGCGTCGCGCCGGCACGTTGAAAAAGAGATCCCGAACCTCGACCGTAGTTCCGCGCGCCCGCGCAGCGGCGTCCGCCCCCAGAATGCGGCCGCCCTCCACGGTCACCCGGACCCCGCCCGCCGCGGGATCCGCCGAGGTCAGCAGCTCGAACCGCGACACCGCCGCGATCGACGGCAGGGCCTCGCCGCGAAAACCGAGGGTGGCGATGTGGTCAAGCTCATCGGCCGAGTGGATCTTCGACGTCGCGTGCCGCTCGAGGGCGAGGAGGGCGTCGTCGGGATCCATCCCACAACCATCGTCGGTCACCCGGATGAGGCTGCGGCCGCCATTCGTCAGATCCACCTCGATCCGGGTGGCGCCGGCGTCGAGGCTGTTTTCGACCAGCTCCTTGACCACCGACGCCGGACGCTCCACCACCTCACCGGCAGCGATGCGGTTCACGAGCTCGTCCGGGAGAACGCGGATCTCAGGCATGACGAACATCATACCGGTCCCATTCACCACGCCGAGTGATCAGTGATCAAGTCATCAGTGATCAGTCAGCGATCACGGCGAAATACTGATCACTCGATCACTGATTACTTTCCCCGGTGACGCCTCACGGTTTCTCGAATATCGAGGTGTCCGGTTTCGAGTCCGGTGTGACGACCCGATTCGGATCGGCCAGATCCTCGCGAATCAGCAGATCGATGAGATATTCGCGCACCCCGCCGCGTCCCCTTTTCTTGTACACGGCGCGCACGGTTCCGGGCTTCAGGCTGATCCCGGTCATGTGTTTGAGGTACTGGCAGAAGACCTTTGAACGGGAGATGAACGACATGATGAGGAGGAAGAGAAGAACCGCAATCAAGGCAACCGCACCAAGCTGATACAGGGCGAAAGGTCCGAGATCAATGAAATCCATGCTCGATTCTACCTTCCGTCATCCTCCGGCTCATCGACGTTCAGCGCAAGCGTCTCATCGACTTCGCCGAAGTGGTTTTCCCCAACCAGCAGCTCGCGTCCCTTCGACCCGGCCGGCGGTCCCACTAAACCCTCCGTTTCCATCATATCCAAGAGTCGCGCCGAACGGGTGTAACCGAGGCGCAATCGGCGCTGGAT
>JAIVTZ010000314.1:0-5181 GCA_049188105.1 Deltaproteobacteria bacterium
GCGCGTGCGTTTGCATGTTTCCTCCATTGGAAGTTCAGGAGCACGTCGTAGGCTTCTTGCGCATCAGACTCCGGGAATTCGAGAGTGTGCGTAAAGCGGTCCTGCTCCAACTAGAACGCCTCCAAGAATACCGCCAAGCCCTCATCACCGCCGCCGTCACCGGCCAGCTCGACATCCCCGAGGAGGCAGCCTGATGGCCAAGGGCATCCACACCGAAGAGACCTTCGAAGCCCTCATCGAGGCCCACCTCGTCGAGCACGGCGGCTACGAGTCCGGCGCCCCCGACACCTACGACCGGGACCGCGCGCTGCTTCCCGATACGGTGCTCGCCTTCGTCCAGGACACCCAGCCCAAGGTCTGGGCGCAGCTCCAGGCCATCCACAAGGACAAGCTCGACACCCTCTTCCTCGACGCCCTGTGCAAGGTCCTCGACCAACGCGGGACGCTCGAGGTGCTGCGGCACGGCTTCAAGTTCTACGGCAAATCGCTCCAGCTCGCCTACTTCGAGCCCGGCAACAACCTCAACCCGGCCCTCTGGGAGCTCTACGAGAAGAACCGCCTGACGGTGGTGCGGCAGGTGCGCTACGACCCCAAGAACGACAACGAGCTCGACCTGGTGCTCTTCCTCAACGGGCTGCCCATCGCCACCGCCGAGCTGAAGAACGCCATGACCGGCCAGAAGGCGGCCAAGGCCCGTCGCCAGTACCGCGAGGACCGCGACCCCAAGGCCCCGATCTTCCGCTGGACGAAAAGGGCGCTGGTGCACTTCGCGGTCGACACCGACGAGGTGTGGATGACGACGAAGCTGGCGGGGGTCTCGACCTGGTTCCTGCCCTTCAACAAGGGCGACGGCCACGGGGCCGGCAACCCGGCCGTCGAGGGCAAGCACCGCACCCACTACCTGTGGGAGGAGATCTGGGAGCGGCGGAGCCTGCTCGACCTCGTGGGCCGCTTCATCCACCTCCAGACCGAGGAAGGCGTCGACCCCAACACCGGCAAGAAGTGGTCGACGAAGACCCTGATCTTCCCGCGCTACCACCAGCTCGACTGCGTGCGCAGATTGGTGGCGGGCGCCCGGGAGAGCGGCGCCGGGACCAACTTCCTCGTCCAGCACTCGGCGGGCTCGGGCAAGTCCAACTCCATCGCCTGGCTGGCCCATCGGCTGTCGAGCCTGCACGACGAGGACGACCGGAAGGTCTACGACACGGTGGTGGTGCTGACCGATCGGCGGGTGCTCGACCAGCAGCTCCAGGACACGATCTACCAGTTCGAGCACAAGACCGGGGTGGTCGAGAAGATCGACAAGCACTCCGACCAGCTCGCCGAGGCGCTGACGAGCGGGGCGCCGATCATCATCTCGACCATCCACAAGTTCGGCTTCATCCAGGACAAGATCGAGGCCCTGCCGGATCGGCGCTACGCCATCATCGTCGACGAGGCGCACAGCTCCCAGAGCGGCGAGATGGCGGTGACGGTCAAGGAGCTGTTGTCCGACAGCAGCGTCGCCGCCAAGCTCGAGGAGGAGGGCGACGACCTCTCGGCGCCCGACCAGCTGGCCCTGCGAGCCGCCCTCTTCCGGGGGCCGCAGCCGAACATGAGCTTCTTCGGATTCACGGCGACGCCCAAGTTCAAGACGCTCGAGCTGTTCGGGCACAAGGGGCCCGACGGCCGGCCCGCCCCCTTCCACCTCTACTCGATGCGGCAGGCCATCGAGGAGGACTTCATCCTCGATGTGCTCAAGGGCTACATCACCTACAAGCGGTTCTTCAAGCTCGCCAAGGCCATCGCCGACGACCCGGACCTCGACAAGCGCAAGGCCTCGGCGGCGCTGACCCGCTTCGTCAACCTGCACCCGACCAACATCGCCCAGAAGACCGAGATCATCATCGAGCACTTCCGCTCGTGCGTGATGCACCTGCAGGGCGGCAGGGCCAAGGCCATGGTGGTGACGGGCTCGCGGCTCCAGGCGGTCAAGTACAAGCTGAGCTTCGACGAGTACATCAAGGACAAGGGCTACACCGACGTGCACTGCCTGGTGGCCTTCTCGGGAGAGGTCCAGGACGACAAGGCCCCCACGGTCACGTATACCGAGCCCCAGATGAACTCGGGCATCAGGGAGATGGAGCTGCCCTCGAAGTTCGCCTCGGACGCCTACCAGGTGCTGATCGTCGCCAACAAGTACCAGACGGGCTTCGACCAACCGCTGCTCTCGGCCATGTACGTGGACAAGCGGCTCTCGGGCATCCAGGCGGTGCAGACGCTTTCGAGGCTGAACCGCAAGCGGCGGGGCAAGGAGCACACCTTCGTCCTCGACTTCGTCAACAAGCGGGAGGACATCCTCGCCAGCTTCCAGGATTACTACGAGGCCACGACCACCGCCGAGGAGGTCGACCCGCAGAAGCTCTACGAGCTGCAGCACGAGCTGGCGGAGTTCCAGGTGTGGACGCCGTCGGAGGTCGACGGCTTCGCTGCGGTCTTCTTCAAGCTCCCCAGCGACAAGAAGCTCTCCGACCACGCCAAGCTCAACGCCTGGCTCGACCCGGCCGTGGACCGCTTCAAGGCCCTCGGTGGGGAGGGCGCAGGGGACGACGACCGGCGGGAGAGGCAGGAGGACTTCCGGGGCAAGCTGGTGGCCTTCCGGAACCTCTACAGCTTCCTCGGGCAGATCGTGCCCTTCGCCGACCCGGACCTCGAGAAGCTCTACACCTACGGCCGGATGCTGCTCCGCAAGCTGCCCCGCCCCGAGGGCGGCGAGCACTGGGATCCCGGCGAGGACGTGGTGCTGGCCTCGCTCAAGCTCAAGAAGGATGCGGAGGGGCGGCTGGATCTCCAGAAGGGCCAGGGCGGCGAGCTCGGGGGCCCGATGGAGACCGGAAGCGCGGCAGCCAAGGCGCCCAAGGAGAAGCTCTCCACCATCATCGAGATCCTCAACAACCGCTTCGGCCTCGACCTGCCGGACCACGTCGAGAAGGTGCTCGACGGGGTGGCGGACGGTCTGGCGGCGAGCGAGGAGATCCAGCTCGCCGCCAAGGCCAACGACAAGGCCAACTTCGGGCACGTGTTCATCCCGGCCTTCAAGGACGCCCTGGTGGATCACCACGCCGAGAACGGGCAGTTCGTGGATCTCGTGTTCCGTGATGAGGAGCTGATGAACGCGCTCAACGCCTTGATGATGGACCGGGTGTACGGGCGTCTGACGGTCACGGACGACGACGCTGCCGGCGGTGACGACGAGGAACGGGTCGTGCCCTTCCGTCGAGTTCCTTTGGAAGAGGCGAGGCCCTTCGAGAACTGCGTGCCCGCCCTCGACCTGAAGGTGGTGGCGGGGAGCTTCTCGGCCGAGCAGGTCGTTGACGGCATGCCGCAGCCCGAAGCCGTCGCCGAGCCGGGCCGGTACGACTGGGTCGCCTTCGAGGGCCACACCAAGCCCGCCCCCGACATCTTCGTGGCCCAGGTGGTCGGCGAGTCCATGAACCGCCGCATCCCCAACGGCGCCTGGTGCGTGTGGCGGATCAACCCGGCGGGGAGCCGCCAGGGCAAGGTGGTGCTGGCCCAGCACCGCGACATCCAGGACCCGGAGCACGGCGGGCAGTACACGGTGAAGGTCTACGAGAGCGAGAAGCAGCAAACCGATGACGGCGGCTGGCGGCACCGCCGCGTCACCCTCAAGCCCGACTCCACGGACCCGGCCTTCCAGCCCATCGTTTTGGAGAACCTCGAAGAGGGTGAGCTGACGATCGTTGCGGAGTTGGTGGAGGTGCTTTCATGAAGGGCGTTGAGGGGCGGGTGTGGATGGTTTGGGGGCTTCTCGATGCGGCTAAGTACACGATCGGCCTCTATCCAGATGGGTGCAGCATATAGGTACAAGGCCTGAGGATCGTAATGGGGGCCAGGCGAAAGCGTACCAGGCCCGGCAACTTCTTAAGCAGGCGGAGCGTAATAATCTTCAGTAAGGACACTCTGAAGAGTGAAGGACTACCACATCAACGTGTTGTATAGCGAGGAAGACGGCGGCTGGATCGCCGACATCCCGGACCTCGCCCACTGTTCAGCCTGCGGCGAGTCGCCTGAGGAGGCGTTGCAGGAGGTCCAGACCGCAAAGGCAGCCTGGATCGAAGCCGCCGAAGAAGCTGGTAAGCCGATTCCGCCCCCGAAGTATCGTCCGGTCATCGATCAAACGGCCTCATAGCAATTCGCGCAGCGAATTGCCCTGCAAACTGCTGTAAGATGAGTCTGGAGTCACCTATGAACACCGAGCTTGTTTTCTTGGTCGAAGAAGCGCCGGAGGGTGGGTATACGGCCCGCGCCCTCGGCCACTCCATCTTCACAGAAGGTGATTCGCCGGACCAGATCGAATCCAACGCCCGTGACGCGGTGCGGTGTCACTTCGATGAGGAGGATCTCCCAAAGGTCATCCGCCTCCACTATGTGCGTGACGACGTCATCGCGATATGACGCCCAGGCTTCCACGTGATATTTCGGGGAGACAGCTCGCAAAAAGCCTCTCGATATTCGGCTATCAAATAACACGTCAGACCGGAAGCCACCTTCGATTGACCACGACTACCAACGGAGAGCACCACGTGACAGTCCCGGATCATGATCATTTGAAGGTCGGAACCCTTTCGGGGATCGTTGGGGACGTTGCTCAACATCTGAAGGCAACGAAAAACGAGATCATCAACACTCTTTTCCGTTAGTGGTTAGTGCTGCATGAGTGCCACGTATCATTTTATGACTTTAGGTCGGGCCGGAGCGGAGATCGCGCGATCCAGGTCGTTGAGGTGGTGGCGATAGGTAACGTCTTCAAGGGATCGCTTATCCGCCAAGGTGAGCCATCGGCTGACTGTCCCAGGGTTCTTGTGAAGGAGGTTCGCAGCGTCGCGGACGCGATGGCCGAATCGTCCGACCGCAATCGCAGTCATCTCGATTCTGCCCTCGGTCAGGCGATCCTTGCGGCACCGTGATGCGAGACCCGACAGGTCATGGCCCGACGCTTGCTGAAATTGAATGGCCAGCTCGTCGAGCTCTTCGAACAGTTCTCTGAGCACTCGATCGGTGACCTCTCCTCCCCTCTTCGGACATCGGAGCTGATTCGAGGTCGGATCGAATTGACAATCCTCGCCGTGGGTCGTTTCGGGCTTCGATCGAGCGAGATCGCCACCCTGATCAACAAGCACC
>JAIVTZ010000315.1:0-5176 GCA_049188105.1 Deltaproteobacteria bacterium
GATCTGACGATCGCCGCCCACCGGTGGGAAGCACGTCAACTCCGGACGCAAGCGTCCGTCGCCGCCGTACTTCCCACCGGCCGACGCGCCAGGGGCGCGTCGGTTCCGCCTGCCCCTCCCCTGTTTGGAAGGGGGCGTCGTCGATACAGCACAAAGGATGAGGAGTGGCGAGGCCTGCGCTCCCTGAGCGCAGGCCGCTGGACCGGGCCACCGCAACGAACGCTTGCGTTCGGCGCTGCGGACCGGTCCAGCGGTCCTCGGCCGTCGTCAGACGACGGCCGGGACCTCGTCACGTGCTCGAGTCTCGAGAACGTCCATCTGCGTTATCTGCGTGATCTGCGGGCCCATTGCGATGGCTCTGTCCGCTCTCTGCGCCTCTGCGCCTTCGCGTTGAGAAGGGGATTGGGCCGCTTTGTGATGTCTTCGTGCCTTCGTGTCTTCGTGTTTGCGATGTGAATGGCTCTGTGCCTTCTCTGTGCCTCTGTGTCTCTGTGGTTCTGGCCTATGCGGTCAGTTCGAAGGTTGCAGGAGCGTTGCCAGGTCGGCGACGGTGGAGATCGCGGTTGTCGGGAGCTCCAGCTTGCCTTTGGCGTCGCGGGTTGGCAGGGCGACCCTCCCGAAGCCGAGCGCCGCCGCCTCGCGCACCCGTTCGGCGGCCCGGCTCACCGCCCGCACCTCGCCCAGGAGACCGATCTCGCCGAAGATCGCAAGCTCTGGCGCCAGCGGCCGGTCGGCGGCCGAGGACAGGAGCGCGGCCGCCACTGCCAGATCGAGCGCGGGCTCGCGCAGGGACAGCCCACCTACCAGGTTGACGAAGATGTCACGATCGCCGAGGTTGATCCCGGCGTGGCGCTCGAGGACCGCGAGCAGGAGGGCGAGCCGGGACGAGTCGAGCCCGTGCGCCACCCGCCGTGGCGTACCGAGGGACGAGGGTGCGGCCAGCGCCTGGACCTCGACGAGCAGCGGCACCGTGCCCTCGATGGCCACTGCCACCGCTGACCCCGGAGCGCCGCTGCAACGGTCCTCGAGCAGCCATGCCGAAGCATTCTTCACCGGTTCGAGGCCGCGTCCGGTCATCGAGTACAGGGCGAGCTCGGCGACGGTGCCGAACCGGTTCTTCCCGGCTCGCAGCGCGCGGAGATCGTGGCCCGGTTCGCCCTCGAGGGACATCACCACGTCCACCAGGTGCTCGAGGAGCTTGGGTCCGGCGATATTTCCGTCCTTGGTGACGTGCCCTACCAATATCACGGGCACGCCGCGGGTCTTGGCGAAATGCTGGAAACGGGCCGCCACCTGCCGTACCTGGCTCACCGAACCGGCCACGGCTTCGACACCGTCGACGACTGCGGTCTGCACCGAGTCCACCACCACCAAGCGTGGTTCGAGCGCCTCGAGCTGGCCGAGCACCGCGTCGAACGAGGTTTCAGGCAGCAGGAGCAGATCCTGGTGGAGGCCGTCGATCCGGCGCGCTCGCAGAGCCACCTGCTCAGCGGACTCCTCACCCGTGACGTAGACAACGGGACCGTGGTCGCGGGCGAGCTCCGCCGCGACCTGGAGCACCAAGGTGGACTTGCCGATCCCGGGCTCACCGGCGAGCAGCACCAGCGAGCCGGGCACCAGCCCGCCACCGAGAACCCGGTCGAGACCCTCGATACCGGTGGACAGGCGGGTCATTGGAACCGCCGCGGCCTCAGTCACCGACACCGCTTGGGCACCGCGCCGCGGTGCCGCACCGTCCTTCCCTCTCCGCGGCGCCGCCGGCTGCACGGCGAAGCTGTTCCACTCCCCGCAACCGGGGCACTGGCCGAGCCACTTCCCGGACTCGTGGCCGCACGAGGCGCAGAAAAAAACCGTACCGCCCATCTCAGTTGAGCGCGCCCCCGGCAAGCCCGAGGCTGTACTTGACGTCCTCGTCGTTCCAGGTGATGCCGCCGCCGATCAGGAATGAGGATCGCTCGGAGACCAGGGGATCGTCCCAACCGGCGGTGACGAAGATGTGTGGGCTCACGAAGTACCGCCCCTCGAAGAGCAGGTGGAAGTTTTCGTCGTTTGGCCGCGCGAAGTCGTAGGCCTCGAAGACCAGGACCAGGGGTCGTTTCCCGAGATTGATGCGGTGGTCGACGCCGACGCCACCGGTGGACTCGATGAGGCCGGCCCGTAGCGTCGTGTCAGGGAACATACGGTAGCCGACCTGGGCGCTGATCCCGATCTTGTCGGTCGTCTTGAGCGTGGTCTGGAGGAAGGAATGCGCGGTGCCGTCGGGCAAGATCGTCGTGACAAACTCGGTCGTCGTCTTCGTTCGTCCGTACGGCGTGTCCACCCCTTCGATACGGAAGAACCTTTTCTTGGTGGTCCACAGGTCGAAGCCGAAGGCCGTGCGGGACTTGCTGGAGTTGGTCAGCGCCTCGCCACGCAACGCGATCTCGAGCTGGTAGCGGCGGTAGCGACCCATCGTCTCGTTGAGGGTTTCGACCCCATCCTCGATAGCGTCGAGGGTGTCGTTGAGTTTGTTGACGGTGGTTTCGTCGTTGACCAGCTTGCCGATCGACCCTTCCCCCGAGTCGATCTTTCCCGTAATGGAGTTCAGGTTCTCGGCCGAGGCCTGCAGCCGTTCCGTGAGCTCGCGGATATTGCCCATCGAGGCTTGGAGGTCATCCCGGTTCTCTCCCACAACTTCGTTGAGCTGATCGGTGAGCAGGTTCATCTTGTCGGTGATCCGCGGCAGCTCGTCACGCAGGGTAGCCGAAAACTCGGCGAAGTTGGCGGTGGTCCGGTTGACGTTCGCCTGGTTCTCGGTGATCAGGACCTTGAGCGAGCCGGTCAGATCGCGAATGTTCTGCACGATCTCCTCGAGCGCCACCTCACCCTGGAGGCCGCCGATGGATCCCCGCAGGGCTGCGGTGACCTCCTTGACATCGGCGCCGATCTCGGTTGCCACCCGCAGCACGTCGTCGAAGCTTGGCACGGTGGCGCCGCCAAGCTCGGCGCCGGCGGGCAGGAGGGGGAGGCGGGGATCGCCGGGAAGGATTTCGATGTACTTGTCGCCAAGCATGCCAAGGCTGGTGACCTGAGCCACGGCCCCCTCGTGCAGCCGCACATCCGGGCTGAGGGAGATCTCGAGGAGGGCTTCGGAGCCGTCGAGAAAGATCGACTCCACCTTGCCCACCCGCACGCCGGCGATCCGCACCGCGGCCTTGCGGTCGAGCCCCGCCACCGAGGAGAAGCGGGCGGTGACCGTCAGGCGTTCGCCGCGCTCGCCGACCGGGATGTCCTCGATCTTGATGATGAACACGCCGAGAATGAACATGCCCATGAGCATGAACAGCCCGATCCGTGCGGCTGGGGTCATGGTCGATCCTCCAGTACTTCCGGCAGCTCACCCTCGAGAAAACCGCGTACAAACCGATGCCGGTTTTCGGCAAATCGATTCGGGGTGTCGATGACGAGGATACGTCCACGCCTCATCATGGCGATCCGGTCGGCGATGCGGAATGCGAGGCTCATGTCGTGGGTGATGGTCACCACGGTCACGTCGAGCTCGGCTCGAAGCTGATTAATAACACGGCCGATGGCCGCGGTGTTGACGGGGTCGAGACCGGTGGTCGGCTCGTCGAAGAGCAGGATCTCGGGTGAGAGCGCGATCGCGCGCGCGAAGCCGACCCGCCGCCGCATGCCGCCCGAAAGCTCGGACGGCATCTTGTCCTCGATGCCGGGCAGCCGCACCAGCTCCAGACACTCGCGAACCCGTGCCGTCACGTCCTCAGGGCTCTTGTCGGTGTGGCGGCGGATTGGGAAGGCGATGTTGTCAAAAACCGTCATCGAGTCGAAAAGTGCCCCCTCCTGAAAGCTCATGCCGAAGCGCTTGCGCAGCTCGAGCACCGCCTCGGGCGAGGCGAGGGTGAGATCGACACCATCGACTACCACGTGCCCCTCGTCCGGTTGCAGGAGCCCGATGAGGTGCTTGATGAAGACCGACTTGCCGGCGCCGGAACCGCCGACCAGCACCAGGGACTCGCCCCGCATCACCTCGAGGTTCATGCCATTGAGGACGTCCTTGTCGCCGAACGACTTGTGGAGCCCGATGACGCTGATCATCGGCTCTGCGGCGAGCGCGGCGGGGCTGGTCGTCATCAGAAGAGGACCTTCGTCAGGAAGAAGTCGGACAGGAGGATGTAAAGGCTGGCCGTCACCACCGCCGAGGTCGTGGAGCGCCCGACGCCTTCTGCGCCGCCCGAGGTGTAGAACCCCTTGGTGCAGCCGGTGACCGAGAGGATGAGACCGAAGAAGGCCGCCTTGATAAGCCCCGATGTGACGTCGTTGACCTCCAGGAACTGGAAGGTCCGTTCCATGTAGAGATAGCTGTTGGCGCCGAACAGACCCACCGACACCATCCACCCGCCGATGATGCCGACGGCGTCGCCCATGACGGTCAGGATCGGCAACATCAACACCGAGGCGGTGACCCGCGGCACCACCAGATACTGGATCGGTTCGGTGGCCATGGCGTAGAGCGCATCGATCTGTTCGGTCACACGCATGGTCCCGAGCTCGGCCGCCATCGCCGAGCCCACGCGGCCCGCGACCATCAGACCGGTGAGCACCGGCGCCAGCTCGCGGGTCAGCGACAGCGCCACCACCGATCCGACGAAGCCTTCGGCGTGGAAGCGCTCGAAACCACGGAAGGTCTGGAGCGCCAGCACCATGCCGGTGAAGAGACAGGTGAGAAAGACAACCGGGATCGAGTCCCAGCCGACCCGCACCATCTGCCGCAACAGCTCCGCGCCGTCGAAGGGCCGGCGGAAGGTCCACAGCACGCTCTCGGCCATGATGTAGAAAAACCTTCCCAGGTCGTCGAGACCACGAAGGATGAGGCTCCCGAAGCGGTCGAGCCAGGCAAGGGGGCCCGCGACCCGGGCGGTCGCCTCTACCACGGTGCGTCGCCGTCCTCACGGCTGAAGTCGGCGTTCTCGAAGCGGGTAAACTCGTGCTGGAAGACGAGGTCGACCTCGCCGATCGGACCGTTGCGCTGCTTGGCGATGATGAGCTCGGCACGTCGCGGATCCTCGGCCTCGCGGTCGTAGACCGACGGCCGGATGATGAACATCACGACGTCCGCATCTTGTTCAATCGAGCCACTTTCACGAAGATCCGAAAGCTGCGGTCGATGGTCGCCGCC
>JAIVTZ010000316.1:0-5173 GCA_049188105.1 Deltaproteobacteria bacterium
CCAACATGAACGGCAGGCGGGACGCCTGCCCCACAAGGGCTCCGGCAGCCCACTCGGAGCCCCCAGTCGGCGTGGCGCTGTTGCCAATGTCGACCGGACGTGCCGTCTCTGACGATTTTGGGATCACGGGGATACCTGCGAGAAGATGCTTCTGGCCCAAACATCGTCAGAGGGGGCACTCACGGGCAATGCCGTCGCGGAGAATCGGGATCTTCAAGCCGGAAACCGTTTACCGGAACGCACCCTCGCGCGCCAGATGCCCGCGGCCGGCGGGCCGCAGGCTCGGGTTACTGAATGGTGATCGGCGGCATCCAGACCACTCCCGGGGTCTCGAGGGTGCCGGTGAGCAGCCATTTCTCGATCAGCTCCAACTTTGCGCGCAGAGCGGCGTCCTCCCCTGCCCGTTTCTTGGCAAACTGACGCCACCACGGCAGCACGCGCGGATACTCCACCAGCCGAACCCTGGCATCGGGTTCGATGCCGGCCAGTCTCTTGGCCTCGGCCAGGGCCACGTCAAAGCCACCCAGGACATCCACCAGGCCGTTCTCCAACGCCTGGACTCCGGTGAAGACGCGGCCCCTGCCGATGGCGTCAACCTCCTCCGGGCTCATCTCCCTCGACTCCGAGACCCGCGCCACGAAATCGTCGTAGATCCGATCGAGCATGCGGTCCACCACCGCCCGCTGCTCGTCGGTCCAGTCTTCCAATTCGCCGTAAATGTTTGCATTGAGTCCCGCGTCAACCCGACCGTAGGTGACCCCCAGCTTGTTGGACCAGAAGCCGGAGGTGTTGAGATGCCCCGCGAAAACCCCGATCGAAGCAGTAATCGTGCCCGGATCGGCAACGATGCGTTGGGCGCCACACGTGATCCAATACCCACCCGACCCGGCGACGTTCGACATCGAGACCACCACCGGAATCTCCTCGGCGGTCCGCATCATCTCCTGACGGATGATCTCCGATGCGACCGCGCTGCCGCCCGGCGAATCGATGCGGAAGACCACCGCCTTGACGTCCTTTGCTTTGCGCACATCTCGAAAGGCCTTGGAGATTGTGTCCGATCCCATCACCTTGCCGCCGAGGAGCGGGTTCATGCTCTCGCCGCTCGACCCGCGCATGATCGACCCCACCGCGGTGACGATCGCAATCTTGGGGCCCGAGTGGGGCCGGCGGCCTCGCTTGAGATAGGAACGAACGCTGACCACCCGCGCGTGCGGCGCCATCTCCTCGAGACGCTTGGTGAAGTCCCCCCAATCCTCCATCCGATCCACGAGGCCCGCCTCCACCGACTCCTCACCGAGGAACGGCGCCCGGTCCACCAGGTTCCGCACCTCCTCGGCCGGCAGCCCACGGCTGTCGCCGATGCCCTGCATCAGCTGGTCCATGATCGAGCCCAGAAGCCACTCGATCATCTCCCGGTGGGCCGGAGTGAATTCGGTGTTGGTGTACATGAACCGGGCGGTCTTATACGCGCCGCGACCCGGAAACTCCGAACGGATGTCCAGCTTGTCGAAGGTGCCGCGAACGAACGGGACTCTCGATGACAGGCCGATCAGGTTGAGGTCGCCCTGGGGGTTCACCGAGACCTCGTCGCACGCCGAGGCCACGTAGTACACCAGGTTGCCGGAGCTGAACTCTCCCACCGTGTCCATGTAGGCGGCGGTCCACTTGCCGGCTGCGTTGATCCTCGCGATCAGCGAGCGCAGCTCCTGAGCCGTGGCGAAGCCGCCGCCGATGCTGTCCACCCGCAGGCGGAGACCGACGACCCGGTCGTCCTCGGCGGCCCGCACCAACGCCTCGCGGACCTTGCGGAGGCTGGTGGCTTCCTCGCCCATCATCTCGGCGAGCGGATCGTCGGCCGTGACCTCGGCAATGGGGCCCGCCAACCGCAGTGACAGCACGATCTCCCGCGGGAGAGAGGGCGTCGACAGACCTCGAACCAGCAGCGCGAATATCACCACCCCGAAAACCACCAGCAAACACCCCGCTCCCAGAAACCACGTGCGCGCCTTGGCCATCATCCACCTCCGATTCGGTTCATCCTAGCACCACGGGGGTATCCGCCAACGGACCTCTCCACACGGCGCGTGGAAAAGGGCGCCATGCCGCAGCTGTCATATTCTGATTGTCTGTCGCCGCTCCGCGGCTCATGAGTTTTTTGGGTGCCGTGATCCTGGGGCTCACGCCCCAGGCTATGAATATGCCGCCGCTTCGCGGCTCGGAACCCGAACCACGGGCCTGCGTATCACTCCGTATCGAGGCAACGTATTCGCGGGTCCACCGCGACAGACGGGAGGTCTCATGAATTCGACAAACCTCATTGTCGCAGCCTTGGTGTGCAGTCTTGCCAACATCGCCGTCAACTCGATGGCCATCGACCCCGAGGACCCGGAGGTGCTCTACATCGGCACCGGAGAGGGTTATTTCCGTGAAATCGTGCGCGGCACCTGGCTGCCTCTGCGCGGCGCGGGCATCTACAAGAGTAGCGACGGCGGCGCCACCTGGTCATCGATCGACGGTCACGGCGCCACCGCGGTCCCCGACATTCCGGTTCACTCGATCGTCGTCGATCCAGCCAACCCCGAGCGGCTCTACATCGGGACGGACCTCGGCGTCTTTACCACCATCAACGGGGGCCGCACCTGGGCGGTCGAGAACAACGGCTTCGCAAACGTCGTCACCGAGTGGCTGACCCTCGGAACCGACGGCGACGGCGAACCGTGGCTCTTCGCCTTCACCCACGGCCGCGGCGCGTTCAAGGTGCGACTCAATCCGCTCCCAGCGGCGCCGCGCGAAACCGCGGGACGCCGGAGACCGTGAAGGAGCAAATTCTCAATTCTCAATTCTCAATTTTGAATTCCCGCACGCTTCCTCCGGATTTCTGGGGGGTTGGGTGGCATCCGAATTCCGAATTCCGAATTCCGAATTTGTCCTCCTGCTCCTCAGCTCCCGTGCGCCGCGAGGCTGCAGTAGCGAAAGAGGCCCGTCGAGCTCTCCTTCACCGGGCAGAGCCGCCGGTATCGCTCGATCGCCTCGGCCGGGACGTCGGCAGACTCCATCTCGCTTTCGTCGAGAGCTTTGAGCTCCGCGCCGAGAACCTCGCGGTCGCCGCCCTCGGCGACCACCCGTCGGGCGATATCGGTCCAGCGCGCCAAACGGTCTTCGAGCTCGTCGAGGTGCCGTGCCACGTCTCGAAACTCGCCGAAGTGGGTCAGCAGGAGTCGCTCGGGCTCGAGCCGGCGGATGGTCGCCAGGCTCTTCCGCCAGGCATCGACATCGATGTCGGGCGGCGGCATCGGCGGCAGCACGTGGTCGGCGCCCGGGAACCGCACACCGGCGACGTCGCCGGTGACCACGGCATCGCCGATCTGCCACGCCACGTGGTGGACCGCGTGGCCCGGCGTGTGCCAGGCAACGACCTCGAGGCCGCCCATCGTCACCACCTCCCCGTCGGTGACCGGATGGACCAACTCTTCCGGCACGCCGAGGGTCCTCCCCCACAGCGGTTCCATCATGTCCCCGTAGAGCCTCTCGGCAGAGGGAAGGAGCTTGCTCCCGGGATCGACGAGGTGGGGTGCGCCGATCGGGTGGACAAAGACCGGGCATCCCGTTTGCCGCGACAGCACCCCGGCGGCGCCCGCGTGGTCGAGATGAACGTGGGTGGCGAACACCCCCCGGAGATCACCGAGCGCGAATCCCGCCTCCTCGACGCGCCGTTCAAGGGTTGCTACGGCGCTGGCGGGACCCGGATCGAAGAGGACGAACCCACCGTCAGCCGGCGCCAGGAATGAAGCGACCAGCTCAGTCGTACCAAAGAACTCGACATCGAGAATTTTGATTTCCGCCACTCAATCCTCCGGTGGATCAGTGTACGCTGTCCACGAATCAGGAGACTAGCGGAGGTCACCATGCGCAAGTTTATTCTGCTGATCCTCATCGTCGTCGCCGTCGGCTGCGCGTCGTCGCCGGGCGCACCCACCCTTCGCCAGAACTGTGAGGACCACTTTTCGACCGTATGGAGTTCCGCCCAGTTGGCGGTTGTGACCCTCGGAGGAAAGGTCGTGCACGCCAGCGAGTTCAGCGGCACCATCCTCGGGCGGATCGAGGTCGATGTCCTCGGCTCGAAGGTCGAGCTGAACATCACCGTGAGCCGGCTTCCGGATCAGCGGCCCGACCTCCCGCAGATGATCACCGTCACTATCCAGGCCGTCGAACCGAAGGTCTCCAACCCTGATCCGAACCGGATTGAAGAGTTGCGCCTTCTCGAAGAAAAATACCTCGCCCTGGTTGCCAACCGCGCCGCCTGCGGCTCGCCGATGTGAGCGCGATGAGCCTGAGATAGCCTCGAACCCTCCGACACATCCCCGCGAGCGTTGGGCGCCCGTCTCTTCACCATCCCGGGCGAACCCACCACCTACTACGACAAGCCCATCGCGGTCCTCACAGGCCCTGGAGCGGTAGGCGCCGGGGACCAGGTTGCTCTTCGGCTCACGTTCCATCCCAATGCGCGCTTCTTCGGGATGTCGACAAATACTGCGTTCAACTTGCCTGCCCCTGTCAAGCTACGGAAGCAGTGGGATGCGCACATCGCGCTGGCTGATGCGTTCCTCGTCTCGGCTTCGGGCGAGGAGGACACGCCATTCGACAGCGACTACCAATTACGCATCCACAATACTTGGGGAGCAGAGCATAGTGGGCGCCTCCCCAGCCGCGACACCACAATTGGGGGCGAGGTTCTGACCCACGATCCCTTCCCTGTGGATCATCCGGTGTGGCTCACGCCAGAGGACGTGGCTGTCGGCCGCGACACCGTCGTCGAGGCTGCCGTGCAGTGGATCATGAGCCCTCCTGAATAGCACGGGTTCGTCTGCAGCGGACAACACATCGGTGGCAATTTGGCGAGAGACTCTAACCCGCAAATCTCACCACCTCGCGATTTCCCGAGTTCGCCGTCCGGCCCCGTCCCACCGTCATTCCGGCGTCGGGGTCCGAACTGGTGCGCCGATCTCCTGGTTTCCGCCGATCAGTCTTGGAACGCCTCTCAATCATGATTGCCTCCCGAATGTCGACACAACGAGCTTATCGCGACGATGGCCTGTCGACAACCTTGTCACACCGAGTGGGTACCAAGCACCCATGGGATTTCATGAATCGCCACGCGTTGTTGACTCAC
>JAIVTZ010000317.1:0-5143 GCA_049188105.1 Deltaproteobacteria bacterium
GATGAAATTTGGGGCCGGCAAATTCGAAATTCGAAATTCGAAATCCGAAATTCCTAATTCGTATAGAATCCCCCGCATGGCAAGCAAGCCGCGAATCCTGGTGACAAACGACGACGGCTACACCTCGGAGGGCATCCAGGTGCTGGCCGACGCCCTCGAGGGGTTGGGTGAAATCTGGGTGGTGGCGCCGGACAGCGAGCAATCGGCGGTCTCGCACGCCCTCACCCTCGACCGCCCGCTGCGGCTAAAGCGTCTCGGTGAGCGGCGAGTGGCGGTGGACGGCACGCCCACCGACTGCGTGGCCATCGCGATCTCCAATCTGATGGACGGCCGTCTGCCGGATCTCGTGGTGTCCGGGATCAACTTCGGTTTCAACATGGGCGCCGACGTTCATTACTCGGGGACCGTGTCGGCGGCCTTCGAGGGGGTCATTCTCGGTGTGCCGGCGATGGCGATCTCGCTCGGGGTGGGGGAGGGTCTGAGCTTCCACCTTGCGGCCAAGTTCGCGTGCGAGGTCTCCGAGTGGATCCTCGAGCACGGTCTGCCGAGAAACACCTTGCTCAACGTCAATGTCCCGGTCGGCACGCCCCTCGGCGTGAAGCTCACCCGGCTCGGTGTCCGCCGCTACACCGAGGGCGTGGTCGAGGCAAGGGATCCCCGGGGGCGACGGATCTACTGGATCGGCGGCGGCCAACCTATTTGGGAACCGATCCCCGACACCGATTTTCACGAGGCTAACTCGGGATATGTGTCGGTCACCCCGCTCCACCTCGACATGACGGACCGGCGGTCACTCGAAAAATTTCGCGAGAAGAGCCCGTCGTGGATCGACTCGATGAACCGGCCGTAGCTGGCGATTGGTGAGAAATGCGGGATAAGGACGAATACGACTACCGCAGGGCGCAAATGGTGGAGTCGCTTCGTCGGGGCGGCATGAACGACGACAGGGTGCTGGAGGCGATGGCGGCGATTCCGCGCCATTACTTTGTGCCGGAAGCCCTTCGGCACCAGGCATACTCCGACGACGTCTCGATCCACATCGGTGAGGGGCAGACCATCTCGCAGCCGCGAATCGTCGCCCTCATGACCCAGGCGGCGAAGATCGACGAAATGGACAGGGTGCTCGAGATCGGGACCGGCTCCGGCTACCAGGCGGCGGTGCTTGCACGGCTTGCCCGCTTCGTCTTCACAGTCGAGCGGGTGGCCTCGCTGGCCCGGCAGGCGAAGGCGGCGCTCGACCGTCTCGGGGTCGAGAACGTCAGCGTCAAGGTGATGGACGGCACCCTCGGCTGGCGCGCGCAGGCGCCGTTCGACGCGATCCTCGTCACCGCCGGCGCACCCGAGGTGCCGGCGCCGCTGGTGGACCAGCTGGCGGACGGCGGCCGCTTGGTCGTGCCGGTGGGACCGCGCGAGACTCAGGTGCTCAAGATCGTCGAACGGCGCGGCGAGAGGACCTTCGCCCACGAGCTCAAGGGCGCCTGCTTCGTTCCCCTCATCGGGCGCCACGGCTGGGAGGATCCCTCCCCTTGAAAGAAAAGCTCTTCGCGTGGATCGACGCGCTGGCGGCGATGCCCCACCCCGGGTGGTGGCTCTTCCTGCTTGCCTTCGCCGAGAGCTCGTTCTTTCCGATTCCGCCCGACGTGCTGCTCGTCACCCTCGGGGTGGCGACGCCCGAGCGCGCCATCTGGTACGGCTTCCTGTGCTCCCTCGGCAGCGTGCTCGGCGGCATGCTCGGCTACGGGATAGGTCTCTACGGCGGCCGTCCGCTGCTCTACAGGTTCTTTTCGGATCGGAAGATCCACGCGGTGGAGCGTTTGTACGATCGCTTCAACGCGTGGGCAACCGGCATCGCCGGTCTGACCCCGATCCCGTACAAGGTCTTCACCATCGCCGGTGGCGCCTTCAAGATCAACTTCAAGGTCTTCGTCCTCGCCTCGATGGTGTCGCGCACTCTGCGCTTCATGACCGAGGGGGTCCTGCTCTTCTTTTACGGCGCGGCGATTCGGGATTTCCTCTTCAAGTGGTTCAACTGGGTCTCGATCGGTTTTGTGATTCTTCTGGTGGGCGGGTTCTGGCTGATCCACCACTATGGTCGCCACGCCCACCGGGAGACCGAGGAATCGCCGGAATGATGACCTAGGCGCTCGGAGTTTTCGGTTGTAGGCAATGAGCGTGAGAAAATATCGCATCTCGGGACAGGTTCAGGGCGTAGGCTACCGCTACTTCGTGTGGCGTGAGGCACAGGCTCTCGGCCTCGACGGATGGGTGAGGAACTGCGCCGACGGGACCGTCGAGGCCCTGTTCGACGCCTCCGAGGAGGATCATGCCGTGATCAGACGGCGACTCGAAGAGGGGCCGCAATTTTCCCGCGTGTCGGCTGTGGATTCCTTCGACGAGCCTGGCGAGCGTGTGCCCTCCGGTTTCGACATCCGCAGAGGCGGAGAATGATGGAGCTGCTGGGGCGGCTTCCGGATGCTCTCCGTGGCGGGCTGGACAGCGTGATCGCCGGAGCGCTGGCCGGCGGCGCCCCGGAACCGTCCTGGGTCGCCGCCGATGACGGCTCGGGGGCCTGGGTGGCCGAGGTGGCGGGGCGGTCCGGGGCTCAGCGCGCGCGGGGCGTTGTCGCCGCGGCATCCGCGGACGCGGTGGCGATGGCGCAGCGGCTCGGTGTCGGCGGCGCCATGTGGCTTCCGCCCTCCTCCCACGCCGCCATCGAGGCCTTCGAGGCTGCTGCTGCGCCGCCGCCGGCGCTCGAGTTCGACCCCGCGGTGGTGGAGGCCCTTGGTACGGATGCCGCGATCAGCATCGTGAGCTTTGTCGACCGCGGATTTTGGCGATTGCAGCTCGGCGATCGCACCCTCGCCTTCCTGCTGACGGAGCTGGCCGCTGCGGTCGGTGCGCCTGCGGCGATCCTGCCCTGGCCCGCCCTTTTGCTGAGCGGTCGGGAGGCGGCCGGCGCGTCCGCAGCGTGGCGGGAGCTGGCGTCGGAGAGGAGTGGAGCGGTCCCGGATCTGGCCGTCACGGCCCTCACGGCAGGCGCGATGGGGAAGGTGGGGATGCTCGACGCCGCGTACGGGGCGCTCCTGAAAGGGGCGTCGCGGGTGGAGGCGGCGGGTTCGTTCAGACCGCAACCGGTTCACGAGCTGCCGCAGGGACGCCGGGTGGGGTGGTGGAACTGGGAGGAGGGTGGGACGCCGGCAGGGGGGTGGCTGGCCGCGCCCGCCGAGATGACCGCCCAAAGGTGCCGGTGGAAGCTCGAAGGTGAGGGCGGTCCGGGGGTCGTCGAGGAGGTCCTCTCCGCGACAGAGGTCGCCGAAGCCGCCGGCGCGGCGGCGGTCCGCGTACCGGGTTGGGCCTGCAGCGGCCTGCGTCCGGGAGCTCCGGCCGGTCTCCTGGTTGCGCGCCTCGCCGACGAGGCGGCACGGCGAGGGCTGCCGCTGTGGATCCCGAACATCGACGGCGAAGGCCTCCGGTTCGTGCTCGGTCTGCCGGGGACGCTGTGGGTGGATGGGGCGGCGGTGCCAAGCTGAGGAAAGTTTTGAGTTTTGAGTTTTTAGTTTTGAGTTTCCGCCCAACCTCCCGGGTCAGTGGGGGGCGGGGGGGGACAACTCAAAACTCAAAACTAAGAACTCAAAACTGATGTGAGACCGTGCGCGGGTCGTTGACACAATCAGACCTGCGCCGTAGCATCGAGGCCCCGTGCGGGGTTATAGCTCAGGTGGATAGAGCAGGAGTTTCCTAAACTCAAGGTCGGAGGTTCGAGTCCTCCTAGCCCCGCCAGACACTCCCTCTCACTCCGTGAAGATCCACTCGACGCTCGCCTGGGCGCCGAAGCCCCCGACCGAGCCGCGCGATCCTGAGTGCCGGGTCCGTAGTTCCGTAGTTATCAATTCCTCATGAACAGGCGGAGCCGGCAACTTCAGAGCCGCGGGCGTGGCACCTGTTGCAGCCCCCCTCACAATGCAACAATGCGAAGGGTGGCACCCACGGGGCGCACGAAAAAGACGCCCGGCAGGCGCCGGGCGTCGTGTGATCGGCCGATCCGCTAGACGGGTCCTACCAACCGGGGGGCAAGCCGGCGTCGGGCTGGCTGAAGTCGCAGACGCCGGACGGGAAGATCTGCTCGAGCATGAACTGCTCCACCGGAGACGGCGACCAGGCGTCGTAGTCGCCGTCGGCGATGGACTGGGCGACCGGTTTCAGATGGCACTTGAAGATGCTGCCCTTGAAGGGTCCACCGGCCACGATGCGGGAGGTCCCGTAGACCGGGAACGAGGCCGCACAGGCACCAAACGCGCCATCGTTGAGGATCCCGTCCCAGACGTCGTCGCCGGAAGCGAGTTCAATCCCCCAGGTGTCGAAGCATCGATCGACCGCGAGGTCCGGCTTGTTGCCCGCGACCCCTAGATCGGGATTCTCCAGGATGTTCATCATCCACTCGTCCATCACCTCGAGCGCCTCGGGCGTCTGGTCGAACTGGGCGCCTCCCAGCGCATCTGTGAACCAGATCACCTGGTTGTCGGAATCCCCCCGGAAGTCACGGATCCGCTGCCGGGAGGCGAAGCTCTGGTGCGAGTTGTGCATGTCGAGCTCGGCCTCGAGGTAGTGGCGCCAGTCGATGACCGGGATGTCGATGTCGCCCCGGAAGACCAGCCCGACCTCGTAGGCTGCCTGCATGGCGCCCAGGTCGCCCTCGCGTCGAGGAGCAGGAACGATCGGATCCAGACTGAAGACCTGGTTACGGTAGCTCCACGGATCCCAGCTTCCGGGGTAGAACGGCGAGCCCTCCTGCACCATGTCGGGCTCCTGCTTCCAACCGCCGATGACGTGGTTCAACTTGAGGAACTCCTCGGGAGTGATCTCTCCCGACGCCACCGCGCTCAACCCGTACTGCACGCCGACGTTGTCCCAGTAGCTCTGGGCATAGCCGTCGGCGGCGACGCCGAAGAAGTTGACCAGGTCGTCGAAGTGGGTCCAGTCGATCGCGGCCACCGCCGACTGGGGCTCGTAGAGCTCCTGGCCTTCGGCATAGCCCCACCACGGGTTGAGGGTGAGCGGCGACAGACCCCGCCACCCGGTCCCACCGGACCATGAGCGCACCGAGCATGAGGGGGTTGGCCGCGTGGTGCCAGGCGTCCTCGGT
>JAIVTZ010000318.1:0-5133 GCA_049188105.1 Deltaproteobacteria bacterium
GGGCGAAAAGCGCGGGAAGCTCTCCTCTCCCTTCGGCGTGCTCAGACGGTCGGCGACGCCGCCCTCCTTGTCGACGATCCAGATATCGCCTCCGTAGACAAAGGCGATCTCGGTGGCCGAAACATCGGGCTGTCGCAGGAGCCGGGCGTCGATCTGCGCCTCGGCGGTGACAGTCACGAGCAGAAAAAGACCAAGAACAACGGCTGAACCAACATGACGATGCATCGAATTCTCCCCTGATGTGGTGATACCGGCGGGATTCCCCGACCGGAACTCGGTAATTGTACGGTATCTGGGCAGACTTGTTCTCCGGGTGGTATCGTCGGACGACGTCGACCACACGGAGGTATCGATGACGCCACCAGATCTCGACCTCGACGGCTTCCAACGGTTGCTGTGGGCCTTCTCCGGCCACCGCATCATCACGGTGGCCGGCCGCACTGGCATCCTGCGTCTGCTCGCAGAGAACAACGCGACACCGGACGACGTGGCCTCCGAGCTTGGGCTCGATCCCGTGGCTGCCGGCAAGATGGTTCGGGCCTTGTGCGCGCTCGGGATCGTCGAAACGGAGGGCGATAACTACCGAGTGGTATCCGCCCTCCGGCCCCATTTCATCCCGGGTGACGACGACCTCCTGCCCTTCCTCGAGCACTCCCACGCCATGTACGAGCGTTGGGGCGCCAACCTCGAGCCGTGGCTGCGAGGCGAGGGCTGGGGAACCGCCGAACGCACTCCGGAGGAGGTTCGCCGCTTCGGCGCCGCCATGCGCGCCATGGGGTCGCAGATGGCGCGGCGGGCCGCCGCCGTCCTCGACCTCGAAGGGGTCAATCGTATTCTCGACGTGGGTGGCGGCTGGGGCCACTTCTCCAAAGCCCTGTGTGAGAGGCGTCCCGGGCTGCAGGCCACCGTGCTCGATATCCCGGAGGTGACCGAGTTGGCCGCAGCCGATCTCGCCGGCACCGAGCTTGGAGATCGTATCGATTTCTTGCCGGGGGACTATCTCGTGACCGACTATGGTTCCGGCTTCGACGTCGTCCTTTTTGCCAACGTCCTCCACCAGGAGACCGCCGACCGCGCGGCGGCGATGGTGCGGCGCGGCGCCGAGGCCCTGGCGCCGGACGGCCGCGTTGTCGTCGTCGATTTCGCCATCGACGATGCGCAGCATGAGCACCTGCTCGGCGCCCTCTTCGCCGTCAACATGCGTTCCTTCGGCGACACCTGGCCCGAACCCGTGATCCGCGGCTGGATGGAGGCGGCGGGCCTCGACGAGGTCGAACGAACCGACCTCGGTCCCGACCGCTGGATCATCAGTGGCAGGAAGCCGAATCGTTAAGAGTAAAGGCCTTCTCAACAGCTACTTGCCGGCTTTCGCGTGTTCTTTACTCTTGACCCTTTACTCTTCAGCTTAACCCGGGTGGGCGGCGCAAGGCGAAGTCACGGGCCGATTCTCGATTGCCGTTGCGGAATCGAGATGGAAACTGCGATACTTGAACGGTGAGACAAACGACACGGGATGAGTGTGGCACTGTCGTCCGGTGACCGACTCGGTCACTATGTGATCTCTGCGCCCCTCGGCGCAGGCGGCATGGGCGAGGTCTACCGCGCCGAAGACATCACGCTCGGGCGCGAGGTGGCGATCAAGGTCTTGCCGGGAGAGTTCGCGGCGGATTCCGAGCGTCTGGCGCGCTTCGAGCGCGAGGCAAAGGTGCTGGCGAGCTTGAACCACCCGAACATCGCGACGCTCTACGGGTTGGAGACGATCTCGGGCACGGTCGGGAACTCAAAACTCAAAACTCAAAACTCAAAACTGCCAGCGGACGCGGGCCGAAGCCCTTTTTCCTATCTCGTCATGGAGTTGGTCGAAGGTGAAGATCTCGCCCAGCGAATCGCCAGGGGACCGATCCCGGTCAAAGAGTCGGTCGCGATCGGCAAGCAAATCGCCGACGGGTTGGAGGCGGCGCACGCCAAGGGCATCATCCACCGCGACCTCAAACCCGCCAACATCAGGATCGCGACCGACGGCACGGTCAAGATCCTCGACTTCGGGCTCGCCAAGGCGTGGGAACCGCCGACCGGCGACGTGGACCCGGCCGAGTCCCCGACCATCACCGCCGAGATGACGCGGGTGGGCACCATCCTCGGTACCGCCCCCTACCTGAGTCCCGAGCAGGCGCGGGGACAGGCGGTGGACCGCCGGGCCGACATCTGGGCCTTTGGCTGCGTGCTCCACGAGATGCTCACCGGACGACGGGTGTTTACCGGGGACACATCGACGGAGATCCTGGCCCAGATTCTGGAGCGGGATCCGGACTGGTCGGCACTGCCGTCAGACCTCTCCCCTTCCCTCGACCGCCTGCTGCGGCGATGTCTGGAGAAGGACCCGAAGCAGCGCCTGCGGGACGCCGGGGACGTCGCCCTGGCGCTCGAGGATCTGGATCTCGAACAGCCGCAGGTTTCCGCGGACGGCGGCCGTCCCGAGTCGAGCCTGACGATGAAGATCTTGCCGTGGCTGGTAACCGCGGCGGCAGCGATTCTCGCGATCATCGCCTGGATCGGAAGAACTCCCCCGGCCCAGCCGGAGGCGTCGTCCACACTGCGTTTCACCGAAGCCTCCCCCGCCCCTCTCGACATCGCGAGGATCGGCCACGCCGGATCGGCGGTCGCCGTCTCTCCGGACGGCCACGTCCTGGTCTGGGTCGGCGCTACATCCGAGAGCACCCAGCTCTACATGCGCCACCTCGATGAGAATGAGGCGCATCCGATCCCCGGTACCGAGGGCGGGCTGGCCCCGTTCTTCTCTCCCGACGGCGAGTGGATCGGCTTCTGGGCCGACGAGAGGTTGAAGAAGGTGGCCGTCAGCGGCGGCGTGCCGCAGACGATTGGTGAGAATGCTCACGTCCATGGCGCGTCGTGGGGCGACGGGATCATCGTCATGGGCGCCGTCGGGGACCTCACGTTGTGGTGGGTCGACCCCGCCGGAGGCCAGCCACAACGAGTCGAGTCCTTGGTTGGGCAAGTCATCCAGGGGGAATATCCGCGATTGCTGCCCGGCTCCAAGGCTCTGCTGGTGTCGCAGATGGGGCGCAACACCGTCGACCTCGTTTCGCTTGACTCCGGCGAGGTCTCGACCCTCGTCAGCGAGGGGACCAACGCCAGCTACCTCCCGACCGGACACCTGGTGTGGACCCATCAGGACAATCTCCTGGCGGCGCCGTTCGACCTGTCGAGCGGCACCATCACAGGGGAGGCCCGCACCGTGATCGAAGGAGTCCTCACAGAGACCCTCCATGGGGCTCTCTCTCACTACGCGGTCTCGGACGAGGGGACCCTCGCCTATCTGCCCGGCACATTTTTACAGGCCGGGTCGCGCCCGACCTGGGTGAGGCTCGATGGGACAACGGAGCCTCTCCCTCTGCCGGCCGATTCCTACCTCTCACCCCGGGTCTCGCCCGACGGGCGAAGACTGCTCCTCTCCCGCCAGACGAAGACCCGGTCCCTCTGGCTCGCCGAGCCCGCCCGCGGTGTCATGGCTCCCATCACCGGTGATGAGGGCGACGATTACTGGGCGATCTGGACACCCGACGGTGGCAATATCGTCTTCAATTCACTCCAGGGTGGCGAGATGATCGGCAACATCTGGATGCAACCTGTCGACCGCAGCGCCCCGCCGACGCGGCTCACGACCGAGCCCTTTCACCAGCCGCCCCAGGAAATCACGCGGGACGGCCGCACCGTGCTCTTCACATCGGCGATCGGGGCCAACGCGGATTTTGACATCCACCTGCTCCGCCTCGACAGCGGGCCGACCACCGTACCCGTACCGCTGCTCGCGACCAGCGCCCAGGAGATCTACCCGGCGCTCTCCCCCGACGAACGCTGGCTGGCCTATGTCTCCGACGTCAGCGGCAGGTTCGAGGTCTATGTGCAGCCCTTCCCAGATCTCGGCGCCACCATCCGCGTCTCTCCGAACGGCGGCATGGAGCCCATCTGGTCACCCTCGGGCGATCGGCTCTACTACCGCTCGGAAAACGGCCGCCGGGTCTTCGCGGTCGATGTCATCAGCGGCGACCCACTCCGCTTTGGATCAGAAGAGCTGCTGTTCGAGGGCAGCTTCGAACCCGGAGTCAGGTGGGGATCCAAGTGGGACATCCACCCCGACGGTGACCGGTTCCTGATGCTGCAGGCCAGTTACCCGAGCCCTCCGGAAGGGATCCGCGTCATCGTCAACTGGTTCGAGGAGCTCGAGCGGCTGGTTCCCTCGGACGGCTGACACGATCGACCGATCAAATATTAACGTCAAACACTTGAACGTTTTAACGGCACAATGAGCTTCGGAAACAACGGTGTCTCCTCAATCGGTTGCCCCAGGAAATTGGGATGTTCTCCCCGTGTCGAATTGCCATTCGGAAGATGGGTCAATTCCCCAACTTCCTGCTCCACGGTTTTCAAATAAATGTTGTGCTCAAAGAAGATACCTGCTATGGTGTGCGTTCTGTTGCCGGCCATCGGGGCTGGCTTCTGTTTGGGTGGACGCATTGTCCACTGCGGTTTGCGAATCGAGCGCCTCGGAGAGAGGCAACGCTCAGGGAGATGAGAAGTTATGTCGAAGAAATTGTTTGTTGGAAGCTTGAGCTGGGATACGAATGACGACGGCCTGCACACTGCGTTCAGCCCCTTTGGCGAAATCAGTGAGGCCATCGTGATCAGTGATCGCGACAGTGGTCGTTCCCGTGGTTTCGGCTTCGTCACCTTCAACGATGACGAGGCGGCCGACAAGGCCGTTGCAGCGCTGAACGGCACCGAGCTCGACGGCCGCACCATCCGCGTGGATGTTGCGCAGGCGAAAGAGCGCAATCGTGGCGGCGGCGGCGGCGGAGGCGGTGGTTACGGCGGCGGCAGCGGCTGGTAATTCCCTTTCAACCAGGACAAAAACCCCTCCTTCGCGGAGGGGTTTTTTCTTCCTCAGATGAACAACTTGACCGGCATCAAGGTGACCATCCCTGAAGAGACCCATATTGAGCGGTGAGGACCACGAGTCGTCGTTGCGTCTAGAATGAGGCGGAGGGGATGGAAGCTCATCTCCGAAGGGGCAGGATGGCTGTAGGATGAGACGTGGAAAAACCTGACGGACAT
>JAIVTZ010000319.1:0-5121 GCA_049188105.1 Deltaproteobacteria bacterium
CAGTTGCCCTGTTCGGTGTACCAGCGAAGCCGGTGGTTGAAGGTGTCGGCGACCACAAACCAGCCGGACGGGGACACAGCCAGCCCGCGAGGCTCATTCAGTCCGGCGTCGGTCCGCGTGCCTACCGCCTCCCATGGAGGACGACATCGAGAGGCGGGGACCTCGAGCACGAAACCGTCCGTTCGCACCAGCCATAGACCGTGTCTGTTGCCCGCAATGGCGGCCAACGGTCCTGCTTCATCCACGGCCCGCCGCCAGGGCAGCACGGCGCCGCCGCTGCGGTACAGCCCCTCGCTGTCGAGGGCCCAGAGGTCGGGGCCGCGCCAGGCCAGATCTGTCACCCCGGCAAGAGATCGACCGACCACTCGCCGAGCGCCGCCATCGCCGACCCACACCCGTGACCCGTCGCTCCACGCCACGGCCGATTTTTTGGCGGCTGCAGCGGTTACGGGACCGGCGTCGACCCGTCGCCAGCGGCCATCCTGGCGGCGCCAGAGGCCGTCGCCACCGCCCACCCATACGATCTGGTCGGTAGTGACGAAGTCGGCGTTGCGAACACTCCCGGCGTTTCGCCACTGTTCGCCGGCGTTGAGCCACAGGGTCCCGTTTCGGCACAGAACCCAGCGTTCCTCTCCGCGGCGAGCCACCGAGGCGACGCTGCATCCCGGCGACAACAGATCGCCGGCCGGGTTCGCCTCGGAGTCGAGCTCGATGATGCTGCCGTCGCCCAGAACAACCGATGCCCCGAGATCATCGACGGCGACCGATCGGACGAGGTCCGTCGCGATCTCGGGGATCTTCCCGATGAGCCTCGTGCCGGCGGGTGATTCGAGCTTCGGTGCAATTGCGGCGGTGCCTCCCCGATGATCGGGCGCGACCCGATAGAGGACCGCACCGTCGTTCTCGGCGAAGATCGAGACGCCCGGCACCCCCTGCAGCGGATCGGCGGCGTCCACGCCGTACCGCTCGCGCTCGATGTCGGCGAGCGCGACCCAGCCGACGCGATAACGGTCGAGGATGGCCCGGTGCGCACGTCGGTCGGCGCCGGCGTACAGGATCTCGAGGTCCGCAAAACGTGCTGCGATCTCCTCCGGCGATTGGCCGCGCTGCTTGAGATGCCAATCCCATCCGACCACCGTGGGTTGGCCGGTGTGCATGGTGATGCGGGTGAAATGACCGTAGGAGTTGCCCGCCGCCTCGGCGATGGTCTCGCCGGGGCGGGCGACGCCCTGCAGCGCGCGCGCCAGGAACCAGGTCTGGGGATCCTCGGTAGCGAGGAAGGCCTGGCCGTCGAGAGTCGGTCGAGGGGACTGGATGCGCGGCCACCGCCACCCCTGAGCGATTCCCAGGGGAAGGTTGACCATCGCCACCAGTTGGAGAGGGAGCCAGACCGCAACCACGAGACGGCGCCTGCCGCCGCGGGTGCGCAACAGGAGGGTGGCGAGAGCGACCGCAAGCAGCACCCACACCCCGTTGTACACCTTGAAAACGGTGTTCATTCGGTCGATGAGGGTGAAGCGCTCCGCCGAAGCCACGGCGAGAGTACCCATCGCCGCCATCGCCCACGCGAGACGTGTGAGCCGGTCGCCGGTGCGTGCCGCGACCGTGGCGAAGATCGCAGTTCCGGCGAGCGCGAGAGCAGCCGCGCTCGATCCGAACGAGAGCCCTGCGAGGACGCCGACAGCGACCGTCGGCAGCACGATCCAGGAGCGGCGGCCGAGGGTGGCCAGCGCCAGCGCACCGAGTGGGATCAGGAAGAGCCCGAAGTGGCGGAGAATCGCCCACGCCGGGGCAAAATCGGCGTGGGTGAGGAAGAGCCCCCGATTCCCCGCGCCGGCGCTGAATCCTGCGAGGATCTCGACCACGAAAGGTGCGGACGCGAGGAGGCTGACGACTGCGGCGGTGGCGAGACGAGCGAGCCCGATCAGAGGTCGGCGAGCGGCCGCAGCCACTCCGACCCCGAGTGTGGTGGTGAGAATGAAGAGATCCCACGGGTTGGTGGCCACCAGGACCGCGGTAGAGATACCGCACAGCGCCGCCGCAACGATCCACCGCCGCCCCCCGGCCTCGATACAGATCCATCCCCAGACCAGGGCCGCCAGCATCACCGGGAGCGCGATGAAATGGCCGTGAAGGTCGGCAAAGAGCGTGGTCCACAGCGGGTACTCGTCGATGGCAAAGCCCGGGATGACCCTCGAGGTGGCCCACCACATGTCGAAGAGATTGCGGTCGCGTGCGACCTCGACCAGCCAGGGCCACGCGAGGTTGCCGGTGAGCAAGACCAGGACGGCGGGCAGCCACGCCGCGCCCCATCCCCGCCGCCGCGCCAGCAACAGCCCGATGCTCGCCAGGATGGCGGCACTGAGGGCGGGGATCGTCGCCGACACCAAATTGTATCCAACTGCCGGGCTGCAGCCGGCGACCAGGATCGGGAATGCGGCGAGGATCTCGCCGAAGTAGTAGTAGTGGAGGGGCATGCCGGCCATCCAGGGCTCGCCGGTCGGCCACTGCGGCGCGTGCAGGAAGGCGTTGAGAAAGGAAAAGTCCATGGGCTTTTCGCCCCAGTGGATGGCGGGGTTGTAGGCACGGACGATGAGAAAGAGGAGAGCGACCGCAGCGGTCACCACGAGGATCTTCAGGATGCCGGGGCATCGCCGCCGGAGAACGGCAGTGGCCTCGCGCCACCGTTTTCCGATCGCGACGGCGCCCGCAACGACCAGCCCGAGATAGATCCACGACGCGGTCGCGGGGCCGGTGGCCCAGATCCCGAACTCCGAGCCCATCCACATCAGCCACGCGGGTGCGATCCACCCGGTGGCGAGGGCGAGCCCGACACCGGCGTCGGGCCAGCTGCGGACGATCGGCAGGAGGAGCCCCCAGACGGCGATCCCCAGCCCAGCAAAAACGACCAGCCAGATCGTGACATCCAACACCTGCCGCACCCCGGATGGAACCGGAGAAACCGCCGGCAAGCGGTCGATGAAGCTCCGCTCGAGGCCTGCGAAATCCAGCTCGTCGAGAAAGGGCAGCGGCCGCTCCACCCTCTCGGCGAGGTCTCCCGGCGCGACATCAAAGGTGCGGCGCAGAATCAAAACCTGCGGGAACTCGTAGTTGACAAAGCTCTCGTCCGCCAATTGCACCGGCCAGCGGAGGCCAAAGATCCGGGGTCCGCGCGACACCCTGGTCGCGGGCTCGAAACCGGCCTCGCCCGCCAGCAGCAATCGGTACAGACGGGCGGTGTGCGGAAACCTCCGGTCGTTTTCGAGGACCGTTCGGATCACCCTGTTCGACGTCAGGACCACCCAGTCCGCGCGATCCAGCTGGTGGCACCAGCGCTCGACCTTTTCCCGGTCGTCGGGCAGATCGTACGATGGGAGATCGATGCGCTCGATCGCGCCGTCCGCGGGCGCGAGGCCGATGGTCTCATCCCAGGTCTCGAAGGCGACCACCTGCTCCGAGGAAAGCATCGGCTGCAACCACTCGGAGGCGGTGAGGTGGGGGTGGGGGTCGACGAAGGCCCATACGTAGGCCACGCCCCACACTATCGTGCCCGCCGCCACCATTCCTATCGCCGGGCGGCGCCATCGTTTGGGGAGACGAACCAGCCACCACGCCGCAACCAGAACCACCGGCACCACCAGCGGCTCCCAGTAACGCAGGAACTTGACGTAGAGGGTGCTGAGGCGAACGGCCATCGGAATCAGCCAGGCGAGGAGGATCAATACCAGCACCGAGGACTTCGTCCACCGGCCGGCGAGCCATCGCCGCCACCGACTGCTCATTCTCCAGGCGCCGGCTCCGGCGCCGACGATCGCCGCCAACAGCAACAACGGTCCCCAACCCCAGAGGGCGAGCTCTCGCAGGGGGTAGAGAACCGGCAGGGTGTCGACATAGACCCGCACGTAGGCCACGTCGGTGTGCCCCATCACCATTGCCACCTGTTCGCCCACGCCCTTCAGGTAGGCGGGGTTGAGACCGGCTCCGAGGAGGGTGGAGGCGATGATCCGTCCGGCGGCGGTGCCCTCTGCAAGACCGAAGAGAGCCGCGATCTGCACCGCGACGAGAACGGCGGCGATCGCGGCGAGGCCGGAGAGGGCATGTCGAGTCCAGCCCTCAGTCCGACCCACGAAGTGAAGGGCGACAACCGTGACCGTCACCGCTGAGAGCAGTGCGAGCGGAGGCCGGCCTCCGGCAAAGGCCCACGGCTGAAAGAGCCAGAAGGCGAATGCTCCGGCGCCGACCGCGACCCAGATCAGGCGGAAAAGGTGAAGGACGCCGCGCTGCCGGGCCGCCAGCAGCACCGCCAGGGCGAGAGGAATAATCAGACCGAGCGAGGCGACCTTGACCGCGAGTGATGCGCCGACCGCAAGGCCCGCGGCTGTTGCGGCCACTTTTCGACCACCGGTGGCGAGCCAGTAACAGGCCGCCAGCACGAGCATGACCCATGCCGCGTGGTGCGCCTCGACGGTTGCGAAGTGGGACTGCTGGAGATCGAGGGGGACCCAGGCGACAAGAAGCAGAAACAGCTCTCCCGTTCGGCGACCCCACGCCCGGTGAGCTATGACGAACCCGAGGAGAATGGCGAGCAGGGAGGCGGCTACCGACAACAATCGTCCGCCCACCACCAGGCCCCGGATTCCCTTGCCCATCGCGAATGCGGCCGCGGTGGCGCGCACCGCCTGGAAGTGAAGCGAACCGTAGGCAAAGAACTCGGGGTCGGCGAACCAGCCTTCGACCCTCTCGGTGACGTATCCCACTTGACGTTCGTCCGGGTGAATCGAGGAGGAGACACCCCCAACGTCCCACCCCAGGAGAAGGAGGCGGAGACCCAGTGCGATCAGGAGGAGAATCCAGGTGCGTTTGCGCAACATCGACTTCTAAAGTAACGGAAAGTCGCGCGCTTCGTCCAGCCGGAAACCGAGTCTGTGACAACGATTTAACGTTCAGTGTCTGGGCGCTGAAGCATTCGCTCGTCTCTCGCTCGCCCCTCCAACCAGGTAAATGGTGCAGGGCACAGGGTGCAGGGCACGGGGTGCAGGGCACAGGGTGCACAGGGCACAGGGCACAGGGCACAGGGTGCAGGGCACACTTGACCACCCGCCCAGGGCGATTATCGTACTT
>JAIVTZ010000320.1:0-5116 GCA_049188105.1 Deltaproteobacteria bacterium
TCCACCCACCCCCAGGGGAATCGAATTTCGGATTTCCCGCCCATCTGGCTTTCTCCCTTTCATTTTGTTCGCTCCAGGGCTCCGAGCCATGGAGCGAAGAAAATGACGGCCGCCATCAATTGCCGTGTCGCGGCATTCATGCGATAATTCACATCCGCTGGAGGCGTCCCGCGGCGCTTCGCGAATCGACATCCACCCTGCGAAGGGAGCGCGAATGAACAGAGAAATCCTCCTTGGCGACGAGGCGATCGGTCTCGGCGCCATCCACTCCGGGATGAGCGGCATCTACGGCTACCCGGGCACGCCGTCGACCGAGATCTTCGAGTACGTCGACCGCGTCACAAAGGCCGACGGCGACATCCACGCCTTCTGGTCAACCAACGAGAAGGTGGCCTACGAGGAGGCGCTGGGCATGAGCTGGGCCGGCAAGCGGGCCCTGGTGTGCATGAAGCACGTCGGTCTCAACGTCGCCGCCGACGCCTTCATGAACTCGGCCGTCACCGGCACCAACGGCGGCCTGGTGCTCGCCGTCGCCGACGACCCCGGCATGCACTCATCGCAGAACGAGCAGGACAGCCGCTTCTTCGCCCAGTTCGCACTCATCCCCTGCTTCGAGCCACGCAACCAGCAGGAGTGCTACGACATGATGTTCGAGGCCTTCGAGATGTCGGAGGAGCTGTCGGTGCCGGTGATGGTCCGCCTGGTGACCCGGATCGCCCACAGCCGCGCCGGCGTCGCCACCCGCGACCGCAGGGCCCAGAACGAGCTCGACCCTTCAAAAGAAATCAAGAAGTGGACCCTGCTGCCGGCCAACGCGAGGGTCCAGTACAAGCACCTCACCGACAAGCAGCCGGAGCTCCTCCGCCGCGCCGAGGAGAGCGCCCACAACGAGCTCCGCCTCGCCGGAAAAACCGGGGTGCTCGTGTGCGGCCTCGCCGACAACTACCTGCGCGAGAACCTCGAGCCCGACCACGATCTTTCGATCCTCTCGATCCGCCAGTACCCGCTGCCGTCGGGCAAGGTGCGCGAGCTCGTTGATCATGTCGACGAGCTGCTGGTGCTCGAGGACGGCTACCCACTGGTCGAGAACATGGTGCGCGGCCTCTTCGGTCTCGAGGGCGTCCGGGTCACGGGACGCATGACCGGCGAGATCCCCCGCACCGGCGAGCTCAACCCGGACATCGTGCGATCGGCCCTCGGCCTTCCGGCCCTGCCGACCGCCCACACTCCGCAGACCGAGCTCGCCAACCGGCCGCCCGCCCTGTGCAAGGGGTGCCCACACACCGACTCCTTCCGCGCCCTCAACGAGGCTCTCAACATCTTCGACAACCCGCAGGTCTTCTCCGACATCGGTTGCTACACCCTGGCCGCGCTGCCGCCGCTGGAGGCGGTCCACAGCTGCGTCGCGATGGGTGCGTCGATCGGCATGGCGGCGGGCGCCGCCCATGCCGGCTACTCACCGGCGGTGGCGGCGATCGGCGACAGCACCTTCTCCCACGGCGGCATCACGCCGCTCCTGTCGGCGATCCAGCAGCACGTCAACCTCAACGTCCTGGTGCTCGACAACAGCACCGTCGGCATGACCGGCCTCCAGCGCTCGATGTCCACCGGCCAGACCCTCGACCAGATCATCCTCGGTACCGGTATCGAAGAAGAGCATTTCCGGATCATCGAGCCGACACCGCGAAACCACGACGCGAACGTCGAGGTCATGCGCGAGGAGCTGGCCTACGACGGACCGAGCGTCATCGTCGCCCGACGGGCGTGCATCGAAGCTGTCAAGCACGGGGTGAGCTGAGGGGGCTGCGGTGGAAAAGAACATCATCCTCGCCGGGGTCGGAGGCCAGGGCATACTCTCGATCGCATTCGTCATCGACAACGCAGCGCTCGACGCCGGATTTCACTTCAAGCAGGCCGAGGTCCACGGCATGGCCCAGCGCGGTGGCGCGGTGCAGTCGAACCTGCGGTACGGCGATTCGGAGATCCACTCCGACATCATCCCCACCGGCCGCGCCGACCTCATTCTCAGCATCGAGCCCCTCGAGGTGCTGCGCTACTGGCACTTCCTCCAGCCGGATGGTTGGGTCGTCACCAGCATCACCCCGTACGTCAACATCCCCGACTACCCCGAGACCGACGAGCTGCTGGCCCAGCTCGCAGCCTTCGACAACATCGTGATGGTCGACACCGCTCACATCGCCAAGGCCGCCGGCAATCTGCGCGCCCAGAACATGGCCGCGATCGGCGCCGCCTCCGAGCTCCTCGACTTCACTCCGGACCAGCTCCTGGGCTTCGTCGAAAAGCTCTTCGCCCGTAAGGGCGAGAAGATCGTCGCCGTCAACCAGCGCGCCTTTTCCTACGGCCGCGCCGCGGGGCTCTTCTTCCGCGGATTGGTGGATGGCGGGATGCCGCGGCTGGCCGCGATCAAGCTCTCCGCCAAGCTGGCGGCTGACACCATCGACCCCGAGTACGCCGGCGCCTGGGCCGAGGCCCTCGGCGCCGACGAGAGAAAGCTCGAAGCCGTGCTCGCGGAGAAGGAGGCCGTGGCTTGCGACAGCGCAGCCGCCTTCGCGTGACGCAAGGAGTTTAGAGTTAAGAGTTGAGAGTTGAGAGTTGAGAAGTTAGGAGTTAGGAGTTAGGGGTGAGGGGACGAGGATCGATGTCATTATCGTCGAGGGTTTTTCAGGGGTACCTCTTTAACTCTTAACTCTCAACTCTCAACTCTTAACTCCTTACGATGTGTACTGAGCGAAAGAGGATTGGGGGCTCGCATGCCGTCCATCGACAGCGATAAGATCCACGAGATACTGAGTGCGGCCCACTCCGAGGGGCGATCCAGCCTGTACGAGCACGAGTGCTACGATCTGCTCGAGGCCACCGGCGCCGAGGCGGCGCCCGCGAACCGGCTCATCCTGATCGGCGAACGACCGACCTCCGCCGACCTCGAGAATCTGGACGGCGACAAGGTCGTGCTCAAGGTCGTATCGCCCGACATCACCCACAAGACCGAGGCGCGTGGCGTGCGCATCGTCGCCCGCGAGCTGGGTGCCGTGGAAGCGGCCTTCGACCTCATGCTGCGCGAGGTGCCGGAAGCCTTCGGCGCGTATCTGGAAAGCCACACGGGAGAAACCCCGGCCGCCCTCGCCGGTCGTCGGGGGCACGGTCTCGAGCAGCGGCTCGCCGACCGCATCGTCGGCATCCTCCTGTGCAGCTTCATGCCGTCTGATGCGCAGGGATTCGCGACCGAGCTCTTCGTCGGCATCCGCGACACCGAGGAGTTCGGTCCTATCATCTCGGCCGGGCTCGGCGGGGTCGAGATGGAGGTCCTCGCCCGCAAGATGAAGAAGGGCGCCGCGGTGGCGATCTCGCCGACCGGCTCCGTCACCGGCGACGAGTTCTTCGACCTCTTTCGCACGACCCTGAGTTTCGAGCGTCTCTCCGGCTCATTGCGCGGCTCACGCCGTCTGCTGGAGGACGCCATCCTCGTCGAGTGCTTCCAGGCCTTCATCGATCTCGCAAACCACTTCTCCGCGGCCAACCCGGAGGCCCGGTTCCATATCGAGGAGATGGAGGTCAACCCGTTTGCCGCCTCCGGCGGGCGGATGGCGCCGTTGGACGGCGTGTGCTCGTTCCGAGCGGCGACCACCCTCCCTCGACCGCGGCCCATCAACAAGATCGGCAACCTCCTCAAGCCCGAATCGGCGGCCGTCATCGGGGTCTCCGAGAACAGCCGGAACATGGGCCGGATCATCCTCAACAATCTCTTTGATGCCGGTTTTGACCGTGGCCGCGTTCACATCGTGCATCCGACTGCCGAAGCAATCGACGGCGCGCCCTGTGTGGCGAGCGTGGCCGATCTGCCCGCCAAGGTCGATCTCTTCGTGGTTGCGGTGGGAGCTGCCCAGGTGGCGTCGGTCGTCACCGACCTTGTCGAGCACGACAAGGCCGAAACGGTCATCCTCATTCCCGGCGGCCTCGGCGAGAAGGAGGGCAGCCAGGACCTTGAATCGGAGCTCAGGGAGCGCATTCGTGCCGCCCACCTGGCACCGGGCGGCGGCCCCGTCTTCCTCGGCGGCAACTCGCTGGGAGTGATCTCCCACCCCGGCCGTTACGACACCCTGTTCATCCCCGACACCAAGCTGCCGAAGTCGCGCGGCGAGCGGCCGCGCAAGCTCTGCTTCCTCTCCCAGTCAGGCGCCTTCATCATCTCCAATCTCAGCCGCATGCCGTGGCTCGACCCCGTGTATGCGCTCTCCATCGGCAACCAGATCGACCTCACCGCCGGTGATTTGCTCACATTCATCAAGGACGATCCGGCGGTCGAGGTCTTTGCGGTCTACATGGAAGGCTTCCCGCCCGGCGACGGGCTCGCCTTCGCCTCGGCGGTCAAGGAGACCGTCGCCCTCGGTAAGGACGTGGTCTTTTACAAGGCCGGCCGTACCTCGGAGGGGCGGTCCGCCACCGCCGGCCACACCGCCTCCGTCGCCGGCGACTACGCGGTCTGCGAATCGGCCGTCACCCAGGCCGGTGCATTCGTCGCCGCCGACTTCGCCGACTTCGAGGATCTCCTGCGGGTGGTGCTGGCCCTGCGCGGCAAGAAGGCCGGCGGCAACCGCCTGGCCGCAATCTCCAACGCCGGCTACGAATCGGTGGGAATGGCGGACTCGATCCGCCAGGACAGCGCCGAGCTATTGCTACCATCCTTCTCCCCCGCCACCGAGGAGGCCATGGCCAGGGCCCTCGCGGACAACCGCCTCGATGGCCTGGTGGACGTCAAGAACCCCCTCGACGTGACCCCGATGGCCAGCGACTCGGCCTACGCCAAGCTCATCGAGGAGGCTCTCGACGACCCCGCCATCGACGCCGTGGTCGCGGGCATCGTGCCGTTGACGCCCGCCATGCAGACCCTGGCGCCGGGAGAGGGAGATCGCGAGTCCATCCTCGATCCGGGCTCCATCGCCCGCCTCCTGCCCGAGGTCGCCGCCGCCAGCGACAAACCGCTGCTCGCCGTCGTCGACTCCGGCGTGCTCTTCGACCCCCTGGCCGATGCCCTGCAGACCGGCGGCCTGCCGGTCTTTCGCTCCGCTGACCGGGCAGTGCGCGCGCTGTGCCGGTG
>JAIVTZ010000321.1:0-5115 GCA_049188105.1 Deltaproteobacteria bacterium
AGGAGGAGTGGCGGGACCTCGCCACGCGCTGAATTCTTTTGGACTCTCTGTGTCTCTGTGCCTCTGTGGTTCAACCGGTGGGTGGGTTGGCTTTGCGTTCTTGGCGTCTTTGCGGTTCAAATGCCGATGCTTCTCAGGCGACGGTGATTTGCGCCGGCTGACCGGGCCACAGCGCGTTGCCGACATCGCCCGCCAGCCGCCGTAACCGCCGTTCGAGCGCGTCGAAGGCCCAGTGGCGAGTCACGTCGACCAGCAGCGCCCCCACGATGAGGGCCGTCGCCGCCGGTAGCATGCCGGCCACGAGCCCGCCCGCGAACCATATCGCCGCCGCAGCGACAAAAATACCGGCGAGGCCGACGGCGTGGGCATCGTGGGTTTCGGTCGGATGACAGCTGATGACGAGCTCGGAGAACTCCTGGCTCGAAATGATGCGGAGGCGGATTGTTTCGTCGACCTCGCGGGGGATGACTCCGTAGACCCGGGTCCGGTCCGGGAGAGAAAGCTCCCATCCGTCGTCGGTCGTCTTGCTCACGGTGAGGCCGGCTGTATGCAGGGCGGCAATCAAAAGGGTGTCGGGGTCGTCCGGCGGGGCGACGCCTCGAGGTCGAAAGGTGATCGTGATTGTGCGCGTCGGGCGTCTGCGCGCCATTTCCGGGAGCCAGATCATGCCGTGAGTATGATCTGTCGGGTGTGTGGCGTCAAAGGTCTCCACTGATATATATTTAAGTCTTTTATTTTCAATAAGTTATAAGATTTTTGTCTGACGGAGGACTGGCTTGGGTAGGCGGGGCGATATACTCGGCCGGAACTCCGGGCTGAGGGGGGTGATGATGGAAGACAGCCGACTGCAGCCGAAGAGCCGGGTCCTGATGATGCCGCGTGACACCAACCCGGCCGGCACGATCTTCGGTGGTGTGATTCTCTCCTACATGGATCAGGCGGGCGCCGAAGAAGCGCTGTGCCATGGCGCCCGAAGAGTGGTTACCGTGGCAATGAACGAAGTGGTTTTTCACCAACCCGTTTTTGTCGGAGATCTCGTCTCCTTCTTCACCAGGTTGGTGCGGGTCGGGCACACGTCGATCACCGTGCGGGTGATGGTGAGTGCCGCGCGCCGCTGGGACCGCGACGAGGAGGTCGATGTGACGGAGGCGGAAATTACCTATGTCAACGTCGACGATAACCACCGACCGACGCCGGTTGTGGCGGCAAGCGCTGACGGAAATGGATGACCCGAGGCGTAACCCCCGAATATTGCTCGAACGTGCTGTCGGGGCGGGGGTGGCGCCGGCAGCGGTCGCTCAGTGGGGGAGGGTGGATGAAACACCCGAGACGGAGGCCGTGGGCACCGCTCGGCTGGGGCCTGCGAGCACCGCCGCAACCCAGCGCACGATCTTCGACCTTGCGTCGCTGACCAAACCGTTGGTCACCACGACCCTGACCCTGCTCGTCATTCGGGCCGGCGCCGTGAGTCTCTCGACAACCGTCGACACGGTGCTCACGGAGCTACGCGGCAGCAACGTTGGAGCACTGGATGTTGTCCATCTATTGAGCCACAGCGCCGGCCTTCCGGCCTGGTTGCCGCTCTATTGCATAGCGGAGGGCGATCCCGAGGTGTTGATCAAGCGTCTCGGCGAGGTTCCGATCGAGGAACCCCCGGGCACCCGAGTCGTGTACTCCTGCATCGGTTTTGTAATCCTCGGATTGATGCTCGCACGGATCTCGGGAACCCGATTGGATGCGGTCTTCCGTCGCGAGGTCCTCGGTGAGACCGGGCTCACGGACGAGCTCGGCTTTCTTCCCGATCGTGATGCGCGGTCGCTGTCCGGCGGTGCGGCGAAAGCTGTCGTCGAGACCCGGCTGGTGCGGGAGCTCGGTTTGGACCCACGGTGGATCCCACCTCCGGAACCTGGACTTCCGGACGACGGAAACGCTCGTTTTCTCGGCGGCGTGGCCGGCAACGCCGGTCTCTTCGGGACCGCCGCCGGCGTGCGGGCCCTTGCGGCGGAGTACCTCGACGGGGGAGGGACACTCTTGCGTCCCGAGGAGAGAGAGCTCGCGACCATGCAGCAGACACCGAAACTCGAACAGACGCGGGGTCTTGGGTGGCAGCTCGCCCAGTCGCCCGGTAGCTCCGCCGGGCCGGCGCTCGCTCCGCAGGCCTTCGGTCACACCGGGTTCACCGGCGTCTCGGTGTGGTGCGACCCGGTCGCGCGGTCGGTGTTCGTCCTCCTCACCAATCGTAACCATCCCGGCCACCGGGAAAACGACCTGCACCCCCTGCGGCGTCGATTTCACGCTCTGGCGATGGCATCGAATCGTAGGTGAATGTCGGCATGCCGACAACACACTTTTCAATTCTCAGTTCTCAGTTCTCAATTGTCGCGCACCTTCCCAGAGCACCGGGGGGGTAATTCAACATTGAGAATTCAAAATTGAGAATTCGTCGGGTTAGGTTCTGAGGTCGGAGAGGCGGTTGACGCCGAACAGCAGGGCGAGAACGAACGGCGCCCACGCACCGACAAGGGGGGGGAGGACCTCGACCTCGCCCAACTTCCCGAAAAACGCCACGAGCATGGAGTAGGCGATGCCCAGCACCAGGGCGATGGCTACCCCCTGCATCGTGCTTGCACGGCGGCCGCCGCGGCTGAGGCCGAAGGGAAGGGCCAACAAGACCATGGCGAACGCGGATAGGGGATAGGTGAGCTTCTGATGCCAGCGAACGATGAGATTGCTGGGGCGGTACCCGGAATCGACGAGCTCGTGGATGTAGTCTCCGAGCTCGCGAATCGACATCTCCGCGGGCGTCCGGTACTCCCGGCCGAAGTACTCCGGTCCCTCCGGAATGTGGAGCTTCATGGGGCCGGTGATTCGTCGAAACTCATCGTTGCCGTCCGGGTAGATCTGGCGAAACCAACCTGAATCGGCGATCCACTCCCCGTCGATGTACCGTGCTCTCCGACTGTAGAGGTGGAAGCGGAGATTCATGTCCTCGTCGATCCTGAAGAGTGTGAAGCGGATCAAGGTCTCGGAAGGCGAGTCGTAGCGGAGGAAATTGTACAACGTCTCGTCGTCACGGGACATCAGCCACTGGCGATCGCTGGACCGGTAGGACCGCGTCGCTTCACGTCCCATGATTCGATCTCGCAGTCGTTTCGCATCGCGGTTGGCGTCCGGTACCACGATTTCTCCGAGCACCCACAGACCGGCGGCACACACCGCCGCGATAAGGAGAATTGGGACGATCAGACGGAAGAGTGAGATCCCTGCGGCCTTGAGCGCCGTGAGCTCCTGTTGACGCTCGAGCACGGTGAGAAGGATGAGCACGGCGATCATCAACGCCATGGGGGTCACGTCGAGGAAGACTTGGGGTACAAGGTTCGCGTAGTAGGCCAAGATCACATCGACGGGCGCGTGATTCTTTGCCATGTCCTCGACGCGATCGCTGAGGTCAATGACGATGTAAAGCAGGGAGGTGCTGCCGAGAACCAGGAGCAGGGGAGGCACGAGGCGGCGGCTGATGTAGCGATCGAAGAGGGCGGGGAAACGGGTTGCGTACCGCCTTCGCTGCACGCTCAGAGGTATGCTCCCGCTGAGCGGAGCGGCGGCGGCCCAATGGCGGCGCTGCTGTCGGTTTTCGCGCCACGACCGCCACCATTTGACCCCGCGTCCAAAGAGGTTTTCGCCACTATCGCGTTCGCCCAGCCATCGACCCATTCGCCGCATCAGTGCCAACGCGACGATCGCGAGCACGATATTGGGCAGCCAAATTCCGATCCATGGCGGTACCCGCCCCTCGATCGCCAGCATTTCACCCTGATTACCGACCAGGTAGTAGGCCAGCACCACGGCAACTGAAACCACGAACCCGCGGCCGCGGCCTCCCGAACGCGCACCCACACCCAGCGGCAACGCGAGGAGCGCAAAGACCGTGCAGGCGAAAGGAATCGCCAGTCTCTTGTTGAGCTCGATGGACGCCAGGCGTCGCCGCAATTCCCTGTCCTCGTCGGATTCCGAGTCGGCGTCGGCGTCCTCGAGCTCGCCGCCGCGCACAAACGAAACCAGGTCGCCGGTATCTCTCTCTCCCATGCTGAGTCGATAGCGGATCTTGCCTTGGCCCCGGATGCTCGGCCTGATCAGCTGCGAACGGTTTCGGTTGACCCGGTAGGTCTCCGGTTCAGCCCGCATGAACTGATGGGTCACGACGTCCTCGAGACGAATCCACTGCTCCATTTCCGGCAGCTTGCCCGAACTGAGGTTGGCGTCCACCATTTCAGGCAGACCGGCCGTCACCATCTGGCCCCTTTTGGCCAGAGTCAGCCGCTCCTCACCGGGACTGCTGCTGTCGAAAAACAGAATGTTGCGCCACTCACCCGAGTCGTTGTCCACCTCTCGCACATACAAGAGGACGTTTGGAATCTCCTCGTGAAAAATTCCCGGATCGATGCGTCCGAGGTTTTTGGCGCTGGCGAAGAGTCGTACCTTGAGGCCTCTCAGTTCACGGCTCGAGCGGGGGATGACATCCAGATACAGGTAGCCGTTCACCAGGGTCAGGAACAGACCGAGGATGACGATCGGTCTCAGCAACCGGCGGATCGGAATGCCGCCCGCCTGGAGGGCCACGAGCTCGCTGTCGGCGTTCATCCGTCCGACCGCGAGCAGGACCCCGAAGAGGAAGCTCATCGGTATGGTCAATATGACGACGTGTGGAATGGTCATCAGGAGCACCATGCCGGCGTCGGCAAACGAAACGCCGCGTACGAGCACCTGCTCGATGAGGCTGTAGATGCCCCGCATGACGATGAGGAAGGTGTAGGTGATAAACCCGAGGACGGTTGGCGGCACCACCTCGCTGACCACCAGCCGATCGACAACGCCGAAGAGCCTCACCGGGTCTGCCGTCCGAGCGGGTGATTGTGATGCTGAGATCTCATCCGTTGAATTTTACATGGAAATCCACACATTGAGAGGAATCCACAGCTTTTCCACAGGTGGGACGTTTTCCACAGGATGGCGCCACGAATCGAATGTCCGATAAGATATATTATGTAAACCTAAATATGATGAAACCGCATTTCACGATAATTCGTCCTCCTCCGAACTAGCTGGGATCTTCCT
>JAIVTZ010000322.1:0-5108 GCA_049188105.1 Deltaproteobacteria bacterium
GAGATGTTGACGATCTTGCCGTACTTCTGGTCCTTGAAGTGGAGCGCCGCCGTCTTGTTGTAGTTGAAGTATCCCTTGAGGTTGACGTTGATGACCGCGTCCCACTGCTCCTCGGTCATCTTCCAGATCACGCCGTCCCAGGTGATGCCGGCGTTGCAGACCAGGATGTCGTAGCGGCCGAAGGTCTCTGTCACCTTCGCCACCATGGCCTCGGCGTCTGCGTAGCTCGACACGTCGGCCTTGACCGCGAGACCCTTGCGACCCATCTCCTCGATCTCCGCCACCACGGCCTTCGCCTCGTCATCGTGGCGCCGGTAGTTGACGGCCACGTTGGCGCCCTCGCGCGCCAGCTCGAGCGCGATCGCCCGCCCGATGCCGAGACTGCCGCCCGTGACGATGGCCCCTTTTCCTTCCAGGTCTAGCTTCACCCTGGGCCTCCTTTAGCTGCCCGCCCATTCGCAGATCAGGCGGAAACGTGTGAACGTTAACCGTTTGAAGGTTGACCACACAGCGCGGCGCATGCCCCTGGCATCATAGCCCTTCCTCCTGGAGAAACTCCTCGATCACGCGGGCGAGCTCAGAGGGGCGCTCCATCGGCACGAAGTGCGAGCTGTCTGCGATCACGACAGCGCGGGAACCCGGCACCTCCCTTTCCACCCTGGCCCGCGCGGCGTCGAGGAAGGTGTCGCTGTGCTCACCCTGCACGAAAAGGGTCGGCACCGACACTTGCCTTAATTGGGCCCACAGGTCGTGCGGCGCCGCCGCGAAGATCCTCGCCTCCCACTCCCTCGGGTAACGCAGCTGGACACCACCCTCCGGCAGATCGACGATCCCCACATCCAAATAATCGTCGAGGACCTCGGGGTCCCAGCTCGAAAACACGGACTTGCTCGAGTAGGTTGCTCGCGCCTCGTCGCGATCGGCCCATTGCACCCGTCGCCGAAGTGCCCCGCGCACGAGACGAATCCGTCCGCCCAACCCCAACTTCTTCGCCGTCCCCCAGAAGAGCGAGCGGACACCTGTGAAGATGATGGGGTCTATGGCGACCACGGCCGAGAAGAGCCCCGGGTCGGCGGCCGCGGCGAGCAGCGAGATGACCGCCCCGAGACTGTGGCCGACGCCGACGACCCTGCGCACACCGCGGCGATCGAGCTCGGCGCGCAGATCCTCGACCAGGGGCGACCAGTCCCGCAGCACCCGGGGCCTCGAATCCGGCCACAGTGGTCGCGCTGCCATCGAGAAAACGTGGTGGTGGTTGGTGAGCTCGTCGATGAGCTTGCGATACGTACCGGGTGGAAAGCCGTTGGCGTGGGCGAAGTGGAGTGCGGGTCCGGACCCTCCCCAGTCGCACCAGACGGGTGTTCCCCTCACCGCACTCGCTTCAGCATCCATCTCCACAGCCTCACCACGGAGTCGCCGACACGCCGTCCGCCTGCATCCTGCCGACCGGCTGCCGCCAGCGCTCGACGTACTCGGACTTTTCTTCCTGCCACAGGGTTCCGATGACGATCTTGCGGTTCGCGGGGTGCTCGTCGGCGCTCGACCGGGCAAGATCAATACGAGTGATGGTGTTCTCCTTGTACCAGTCCCAGTTGGCCGGAGAGGGTCAGGAAGTTCTTTTCGTTCGACTCCAGGCTAACACGGCGTTCCAGGGCCTTTCCGGGCACCTTTTCCGCCATTTGTTGCTGAGATTTTCTTGCAGAAATTCTGATTTTCTGATATTCATATAGTCGGAGGTGAAGACATGGCGGACGTGACAAGCCGCATGGGCAAACGGGGGACGATCGTCGTTCCTGCGAAGCTCAGGAAACGATACGGCCTGGATGAAGGATCACTGATCATCACCGAGGAACGAGAGGATGGAATCCTGCTCAGACCGGCCATCGCCGTTCCGGTCGAGGTGTACACACCGGAGCGCCGTGCCGAGTTCCTGCTGACCAACGCCGTCGACGACGAGGACTATCGTGAAGCCGTCAAGGCAGTGCGGGCCATGGGACTCGATCCCGACGATATTCCTCACCGGCAGCCAGGCCGGTGAATCGTGGACCGGCTGTTTCTCGACGCCAATGTGCTGTTCTCCACTGCCTACCGCGAACGTGCCGGGCTCCTCAGGCTGTGGGAGGTGAGTGATGCCCACGTCTTCACGTCGCGATACGCTGCAGCGGAGGCTCGTCGCAACCTGTCCACCCAAGACCAGCAGACGCGTCTTGACGCTATTCTCGAGAGGACCGAGCTGATTGACGAGGGCGATCCGAGGACCATTGACGACGAAGAACAGCTCCCGAAGAAAGACAGGCCCATTCTGCGCGCGGCCGTGCTTGGCAAGGCGACGCATCTGATCACTGGCGATCTCTCCCACTTCGGGCAATTTTTCGGCGAGCGTCTTCAGGGCGTGATCGTCATGCCGCCCGCCGACTACCTGGCGTCGAGAGAGAAAAGCTAGCCTCCGCGCTTCTCCTCGAGCGCCTTGAGGATCTTCTGCGGCGTGATCGGCAGCTCGGTCATGCGGACGCCGACGGCGTCGTAGATGGCGTTTGCGATCGAGCCGAGGACGGGCACCATCGAGCCCTCCCCCACCTCCTTGGCGCCGTATGGGCCCCGCGGCTCGTAGCTCGGCACCGCGATCGACTCGATCTCGGGGGTGTCGCCGATCGACGGAATGAGATAGTCGTGGAGGTTCGGGTTGAGAATGCGCCCCTTGTCGTCGAAGATCATGTCCTCGCTCAGGACCTCACCGACCCCCATCACGATCGAGCCCTCGACCTGGCCGTGGAAGGCGATTGGATTGATGACCGTGCCCGAGTCGTGGGCATCGGTGAACTTGATGATCCGGACCACACCAGTCTCGGGGTCGACCTCGAGCTCACACACCGAGGAGCCAAAGCTGAAGGCGGGCGAGGTGCCGACGGTGGCGCCTTTGAAGTCGCCCCCGAGGCTCGACGGCGGCTCGTAGCAGCCGGTCCCGACCAGGGGACCGTCAGCCGAGAAACAGCGCCGTGCCGCCTCGGCGAAGTCCATTCCAACGTGGGGCGCCGCCTCGATAAAGATGCGCCGGCCCTCGGAGATCAGCGCCTCCGGCTCGCAGCCCAGCTCTCGCGCCGCCACCCGGTACAGCTTGGAGTTGATGTCGTCGGCGGCCGCCTTGACCGCATTGCCCGCCATCAGGGTGACCCGGCTCGAGTACGATCCGAGGTCGATCGGCGCGATCTCGGAGTCGCAGTCGGCCATCGTCACGTCGCCGTAGGCGAGGCCGAGCGCCTCGGTCGCGACCTGCAGGAGAACGGTCTCCGACCCTTGCCCGATCTCGGCCGCGGCGATCATCAAGGTCGCCCCCTCGCCGTCCTCGAGGATGCGGATGATCGCGTTCGAGTGCGGGAAGGAGCTTCGGTAGATGGGGTAACCGGCGCCCGACACGAAGCCGCCACTGCCGATTCCCACGCCGCGGCCGAAGGGCAGCTTGCCGTGCTTGGTATCCCAACCCGATCGTTCGCGAACGGCCTGAAGGGTCGCCTTGAACTCGCACGACAGCACGTCGAGGTCGTTGACGGTGCGGGTGTTGGGGTCCATGGCGTTGACCATGCGGATGTCGATCGGGTCCATGCCGATCTCCTCGGCGAGCATGTCGAGCAGACTCTCGAAGGCGAATCGCGGCTGCGGCACGCCGTGCCCGCGCATCGCCCCGCACGGCGGTTTGTTGGTGTACATCCGCCGCCCGTGGTAGCGGTAGTTGGGGATGTGGTAGAGCGTCGGGATCATAAAGCCGGCGTAGTAGGCGGTGATCACACCGAAGCTCGTGTAGGCGCCGCCGTCGAGCACGTTCCGAAAATCGACGGCGGTGATCTTGCCGTCCTTGGTGACCCCGATCTTGAGGTCCATGAACTGCTTGTGGCGCCCGCGGTGGTGCTCGAACATTTCGGGCCGGGTGTAGGTCATCTTCACCGGCCGCCCGGTGGCCCGCGACAGATAGGCGGAGCAGAAGTCCAGCGCCATCGCCTCGGCCTTGCCGCCGAAGCCGCCGCCGACGTACGGCTTGATGATCCTGAATTTCGCCAGCGGCATCTCGAAGACCCGGGAGAGCTGCTTCTGGAGGTAGTGCGGAACCTGGGTCGAGGACCACAGCGTGAGGGTGCCGCGGTCGTGGTTCCACTGGGCAACCGCGCAGTGGGGCTCGAGGGGCGACTGCTGGACGAAGTTGCCGACGAAACGCCGCTCGAACACCGCATCGGCCTCGGCGAAGCCCTCATCGACGTCGCCGAAGTGGTGATCGACCAGGGTGTTGACGTTGTGTTTGCCGCGCGCCGCCTCGTGGATGTCCGGAGCGCCTTCGGCAAGGGCCTCGAAGGGGTCGAGGACCGCAGGCAGGAGCTCGTAGTACACCTCGATGAGCTTCACCGCCTCGTCGGCGATAGCCTCGTCCACCGCCGCCACCGCCGCCACCTCATCGCCGACGAAGCGGACCTTGTCCTTGGCCAGCACGTACTCGTCGTAGCGCGCTGGGCTGACGCCGTACTTGACGTCCGAGACGTCGGCACCGGTGATCACCGCCTTGACGCCAGGGAGGGCCTCGGCCTTCGAGGTGTCGATGCTCGTGACCACGGCGTGGGCGTGCGGGCTGGTGAGGATCCGTCCGTAGAGCATGTTGGGCAGCTGGATGTCCTCGGTGAAGACGGCGCGGCCGGTGACCTTGGCCGGGGCGTCTGAGCGCGGCACGCTGCGGCCGACCACGGCGTGAGTCTCCAAATCGTGGCCGGAGTCGGGCTCCGGCTGAGCGTCGCCTTCGAATTCCTTCCAGCTCCGGACCGCGTCGATGATCCTCGTGTAGCCCGTGCAGCGGCAGAGGTTGCCGCCGAGCGCGGTCTTGATGTCGTCGTCGGTGGGATCCGGGTTGGCGTCAACGAGCGCCTTGGCCGCCATCACCATGCCCGGGGTGCAGTAGCCGCACTGGATGGCGCCCTTGGCGATAAATGCCTTTTGCAGCGGATGCATCGCACCGTCCGACGCCAGCCCCTCGATGGTGGTCACCTCATGGCCATCGGCGGCGACCGCAAGGACCAGACACGACTTCACCGCCTCGCCGTCGAGGAGCACCGTGCAGGTGCCGCAGTCGC
>JAIVTZ010000323.1:0-5101 GCA_049188105.1 Deltaproteobacteria bacterium
TCCCGTTAGTTATGACGATGTCGGCGTTGAAGAGATTGGTCGAACCCCTGGTGTACGGCAGGCTGGCGAAACCGTCCATTCCGTAGGAGAGAATGGTGTATTCATGACCGTCGCTGACGTACTGGAACGACCGCATCCAACCGTCCGTCGCCTGGAAGCTCCCCATATAGGTCAAGAGAGTCGACCTCAGGAAGTCGGCGTCGCCGAGCGGTGTTTGAATCGGGTATTCGGCGAGATCCTGTTGGTACATGCTCACTGCCTTGGCGATGGCGCTCAGATCCGCCACCGACCGGGTCTGGCGGGCGCGCTGGATGGCGTTGACCAGGTTCGGGACTGCGATCGCGACGATCAGACCGATGACGGCGACCACGATCAACAGCTCAACCATGGAGAACCCGCGAGACGGTGAGTGGCGAAGCGTGTTCATGCAAGCATATGTAGCAATCCGCGTGCCAATAATCGATTTGTCGGCCATCGGCGCCGGCGGCGCGTCTTGTCGGTCGCGGAATTCGGTGTTAGAGTCGGCCTCCGCGCGGGCGGGCATAACTCAGCTGGTAGAGTGTCAGCTTCCCAAGCTGAATGTCGCGGGTTCGAGTCCCGTTGCCCGCTCCATTTACGCACCCTCATCGGCGAAGGAACAACACATGGGCCTGTTCGGAAAAGACGAGCCAACACCTGAAATCAAGACCTCGCAACCACCCCGGAAGACCGGCGCCAGCCCCACTGCCGGGTCTGAGAAGCGCACCGTCATCGCCCGTCCGACGAGGATCGAGGGGCGGGTGCTCGGGTCAGGCGAAATAGTTGTCGATGGAATGATTAAGGGCATCATCGACAGCGACGGCAAGGTCAGGGTGGCCGAGAACGGCAGGGTCGAAGCCGACGTCCACTCCCGTCTGGTTGCGGTGGCCGGGACCGTCACCGGCAACATCACTGCCGACGAACGCATCATCCTCGAGTCCACCGCCCAGGTCGACGGCAACATCACGGCGCCCCGGATCCTGATCGAGGACGGCGCCATCTTCAAGGGTCAGGTCAACATGAAGCCGCCCGAGAGGTCGGGAAGCATCCAGACATCGAGCGCGCGCAAGGATTTCGCCGTCCGTTAACCGGAATCACGCCACGCCCTGCGGCGGTCGATTCCACCCCCCATCCCGTCGAATCGAGACAGTATATGTCTCAAAACGGGTCAGATCTCGGACCTCTTCTCCGGTCCGAGACCACTCAGAAACGGCCGGTAGCGTTCTCGATAAATCTCCGAGAGCGTCAGGAAGGCGGTCATCGTCAACGGGCCCAGAAGCAGGCCGACCGCTCCGAATGCCACCGCCCCACCGATCAGGGATAGAAATACCAGCAGCGTGTGCATCTGGGCTCGCCGTCCGACCAACAGGGGTTTGAGCCAGTACTCGACGACGGCCGCGACGATCGTCAACAGGACGAAGAGCACGACGGCGCGTGCGGTTTCTCCGGCAAAGAGCAGGATGATGGTGAACGGGATGAAAATCAACGAGATGCCGACGACGGGGATGAAGGCGAGAAGGGCCATGACCACACCCCACAGAACCGCGCCGTTGAGGCCAAGCGCCCAGAACGCGACGGCGCCCGCGACCCCCTGAATGACGGCCGCCACACCGTTGCCGACAACCAGCGACGAGGCCATTTCCAAGAAACGTTCGGCAACCAGGCGCTGCTCGTCGACCGGCAACGGAAGGGTGTCTTCGAACCATCTACCGAACACTCGCCCATCCACCAAGAGGTAGTAGACGATCACTACCCAGAATATGAAACCGAAGACGAAACGGACCAGGTGCCCGGCCAGCGCCACCCCCTGTTTGTAAAAAAAGCCACCGATCCGGAGTCCGAGGGTGCCGAGAAGATCGGATACGCGATCGACGGTAAACGTCGTCCCCAGAGGTTCCAGCACTCGGTTGATCTGGTCGATCTGATCCTGGCGCTGCTCCAGCATGTCGCGAAGCCCGCCCTCTGTGAGCTGGGTGGTGCTGATCTCGTAAATGCCGAGCGCCTCCTTTGAGACCCTTTGCGCGATCAGAAAGAGTGGAACCAGCAGCACCACCAGGAGAAGGACGCAGATGAGGGCCGCCGCGCCACGACGGTGCCCGTTCAGCGCCCCAGCCAGGCGGCGGTACGAGGGACGGATCAAACCGGCGGCCACGACCGCGAGGAGGATGACCGACGAAAACGGTGCCAGAACCATCAGCACGACCGCCAGGCACACCCCGATGGCGAAGAGCAGGCCGATCCATGCTGCCTTCTGCGGACGCTCCGAAGGAGGTGCCTGGGCCTGGTCCCTTCGACCTTCTTGCTCGTCCGGTTGGGTCATCGTCATACCCGCCGATCGACCAGATAGTGGGCTAGTTCCTCGACAAAGGCGTCGACATCGGCGGCGGCGGTCGCCTCGTCGACCTCGAACTCGGCCACCAGCCGCCGCACGAGACCCTCGTGATCGTCAATTCCGTCCCGCAGCGCCTCCACCAGGGACATCCCGGTGTCGTTGACCGAAAAGACCCGCAGCGAATCCACATCGAGAATCACCCCGGTGTGATCCGCCAAGCGGGTCTGGCTGACACCCTCCGACGACAGCAGACGTGATAGATCAACCGTTCGCCTCATGGCGGTCCCTCGCAGAGATTCCCTGGAATCGTCATCGAACCGAATGGTACCGCAAACAGCCTGGAGTAGTCGTCCCGCGCCAGGATTCCGTCGGGCCCGACGGGCCGCCCTGCCACCGTCACCCAGGCATGACCGGCGATAGCCTCCTCGTCGACCCCCGGTTTGAATCCGATGACAAGCACGACATCCTGGTGATCGGCAAGCATCGAACCCAATACCAGCGACCGAGTCAAACAGGTATCGAGCCCACCGAACCACCGCGCCCAGCGCGCCGTCGCGCGGGCGGTCGCTAGCGCCAGCCGATCTGCGGTATGGCGGCGGTTCCCGCCACCATGGGGATACATGCCCTTCACAACCGTCGTGATCGGCTCTACAGAAACCTTCTGTGCACGCCGGGCGAGACCCAGCGCCCGGAGGAACAGCAGCAGATCGACCGCTCCACGATCAGTAGGAGTCTCAAACCACATTTCAGCCCGCGTTCGCCGTTTTCATTGTCACCAATTCTGCTACGCTCCGCCCATGTCGGCAACCTCCGATCTCGCAACGACCTTCCGAGACCAGCTACCGTTCCTCCCGCGCGCCCTGCGGTTGGTGTGGAACGCGGCCCCAAGATGGACCACCGCATGGCTGTTTCTCCTCGTCGGCCAGGGTCTGCTGCCGGTCGCGTTGGTATACCTGACGCGGATCGTCGTCGATCGGCTGACGCTGGTTGCAGGGACCGGGGCCTCGTGGGAGGTGCTTCGCGGGGTCCTCCTTCCAGGAGGGCTGATGGCGAGCCTCATCCTCCTCACCGAGGCCCTCCGGGCCGGAAGCCGTCTCGTGCGGACTGCACAGGCCGACCGCGTGCGGGACCATGTCAGCGGGTTGATCCACGAGCAGACAATCGCCGCTGACCTCGCCCAGTTCGAATTGCCCGAGTATCACGATCGGCTCTACCGCGCCCGCACCGACTCCCACGAACGGCCGGTCGCCCTGGTCCAAAACCTCGGCGCTCTCATGCAGAGTGCTCTCACCCTGGCGGCCATGGCACTGGTGCTCATTCAATTCGGATGGTGGGTTCCGCTGGTCCTCGTGGCGAGCACGGCGCCGGCCCTGGCCGTGGTCGCCCGACACGCCGTCCGCCGCCATCGCTGGTCCGTGAGCAGCACCCCCGACTCCCGCCGCACCTGGTACTACGACTGGCTCCTTTGCACTCGTGAATCCGCGCCCGAGATTCGAATCTTCGACCTGGGACCCCGCTTCTCCGACGCATTCCAGCGGATTCGAAACCGGCTGCGAGGCGAACGGCTCGAGCTCGGTCGGGCAGAGGCTCTGTCGGAAATGACGGCAGCCGGATTCGCCCTCGCAACCACCGGCGCATTGCTGGTTTGGATGGTGACCCGAACCGTCGACGGCGCCGTCACCCTCGGTGGCCTGGCCATGTTTCTGCAGGCATTCGTACAGGGCCAGAAGTTGACGCGGTCGCTGCTCGAAACCGTCGGCCAGACCTGGGCCAACATGCTCTTTCTAGAGAATCTCTTCGGTTTTTTGGCGGTGAAACCCGAGATCGTGGATCCCCCACAGCCGCTGGCGACGCCATCCGATCGCCCACCGTCGATCCGTGTTCGGGGACTCTGCTTCGCCTATCCAGGCGCAAGGGCGCCGGTCTTCTCCGACCTCGACCTCGAGGTTCCGGCCGGGTCCGTGACGGCCCTGCTCGGGGCCAACGGCGCCGGCAAGAGCACGCTCTTCAAGCTGTTGTGCCGCCTCTACGACCCTCAGGACGGGATCGTGGAGATCGGAGGCACGGATCTCCGCGACCTTTCGATCGCTGAGGTTCGTCGGCTGGTCACGGTGCTCTTTCAGGAACCGGTGCACTTCAGCGAGACCGTGCGCAGGAACATCACCCTCGGCGAGGCGCGCCCCGAGGCATCCCATGCCGCCCTCGACACCGCGATCGCGACGGCCGGGGCTGGAGGAATCGTCGACCGCCTCCCGGACGGGCTCGAGACCATGCTCGGCACCTGGTTTTCCGGCGGCGCGGAGCTCTCGGTCGGCGAGTGGCGGCGCATCGCGCTCGCGCGTGCGCTTCTCCGCTCGTCCCCGGTGCTCCTTCTCGATGAACCGACATCATCGATGGACTCGTGGGCCGAAAGCGCGTGGGTGAAGAACCTCGGGCGACTGGCCGACAACCACCGCACCGTCATCCTCATCACCCACCGCCTGACCACCGCAATGCACGCCGACCGGATTCACATCATGGGCGAGGGTCGGGTCGTCGAGTCCGGCAGCCACCGCGAGCTCCTAGAAGCCGACGGACCCTACCACGCCGCCTGGACGAAGCAGTACGGCGACGGAGGACCACGGACGAATTAGGAATTCGGAATTAGGAATTCGGAATGCCGGCCTCTACCCCCACGCCAGAATTCTCAGTTCTCAATTCTCAATTCTTAATTACCGCCCATCCATCACAATGTAGTAGTTATGAGTTTTT
>JAIVTZ010000324.1:0-5091 GCA_049188105.1 Deltaproteobacteria bacterium
TGGTGTGCCTTATACCCCCCAGATTACTCCGGAGACACGCTCTGATGAATGGATTGCCTGTCCCAATCCGCAGGACATCTTGGCCCAGGCGCCGGAAGCTAAAAATGGGTACGTGATCGTCCCCGATATCCCACATACAGATTTGGATTAGACAAGCATATGGAACTTTGTGACCAGCCTGCTTATAAACTCGCCCAATTAATCCGGAGCAGGGAGGTCTCAGCTGTAGAGACACTCGAATCAACCCTGGCGCGCATTTCGGCTGTGGATGGACGACCTGGGTCGTTAACCCCAGGTGATTCAAATCCTGAGGATGCGAGCAAGGTTCATGCATTCATTAATTTGACTGCCGACCAGGCTCGGAGCCGGGCGCAGGAGATCGATCGCCGCTTGGCTGAAGGTGAAGATCCGGGACCTTTGGCAGGTGTACCATTCACCGTCAAAGACATTTTCTGTGTGCAGGGTACTCCCTCTACGGCTGGCTCTCGCATTCTGGCAAATTTCGTCGCGCCCTATACTGCCACTCCCGTCGCTCGCCTGGAGGCGGCTGGTGGTGTGATGCTTGGCAAGGTCAACCTGGACGAGTTCACCTATGGTTCTTCTAATGAGTCATCTGCCTTTCAACCCAGCCCGCGCAACCCGTGGGACCCAAGCCGGGTTCCAGGAGGTTCCTCTGGTGGGAGCACAGCTGCCGTAGCTGCTGGTGAGGGTGCTCTTTCCTTGGGCACCGATACGGCAGGTTCAATCCGTCAACCGGCCGCATTCTGCGGCGTAGTGGGTGTGAAGCCAACCTATGGGCGGGTATCCCGTTACGGGTTGATCGCCTTTGGCTCTTCTCTGGATTGTCCAGGTCCGGTTGCCAGGGATATTACTGACGCAGCTTTGATGCTCAATGCCATCGCCGGACCAGACCCACATGATGGCACTGCGGTGAATGTGCCTGTCCCTGACTATACAGCTGGCCTTGAAGAGAGCATTCGCGGCCTGCGCATCGGTCTTTCCCCCGATTATTTCCGTATAACTTCCTTCGATCCACAAACCGGTGAAATAGACCAGCAGCCGATCTCAAATGAAATCGAGTCGGCTGTTTTGAGCGCAGTGTCGGCGAGCCCTTTTCGCGCGCCGTGGGTCGAGATGAAATACTGCAGCACGGATAGCCCCTCACGGAAGTTAGCGGTGATCGGGGTCTCCATGATCTCGCCCGACGGCTTCGCCATCAGACCGCGCATGCCGGCGAGCTGCCGCACCTGTTCCCGAGAACCGCGGGCGCCGGAGTCCGCCATCATGAAGATCGGGTTGAACGTACCCGACTCCGCATCCAGCGACGACATGCCGGCGAACATCTCCTTGGCCACGTCCTCGGTCACCCGGTGCCAGATGTCGATGATCTTGTTGTGGCGCTCACCTGCCGTGATGAGTCCCTTCCTTCGCTGATCTTCGACCTGATCCACCTCTGCGTACGCATCATCCAAATGCGCCTGTTTGCTGTCGGGAATCACCATGTCGCTGCTCGACAGCGAAAGTCCCGAGCGGGTGGCGAACTCGAAGCCGATCTCCTTGAGGTTGTCGAGCAGGATCACGGTGGGATCGTGCCCCATGTTCATGATCGAGAAGGCGACCAGGTTCTGCAGCCCCTTCTTGCGCAGCTGACCGTTGACGAACGGCATCTCGTCAGGCAGCTCCATATTGAAGAGCACCCGTCCGACCGTGGTCTCGAGCAGCATGTCCTCGACCTCGATCATGTCCGCATGCAGCATGTCCTGGCTGCCTCCCTGGGCCACCAGATCGATCAAACGCCCGGAAAACCGCAGCTGGATGGGGGCCTGGGTGCCTACCACGCCCGCGTTGTAGGCCAGGAATACCTCCTCGGCCGAGGCGAAGGTCTTACCGCCGCCCTTCGCCTTGTAGTTCTCGGTGGTCAGGTAGTAGATCCCGATCACCATATCCTGCGACGGCACCGCCAGCGGCTGACCGCTTGCCGGCGACAGGATATTGCGGGACGACATCATGAGGATGTAGGCCTCGAGCTGCGCCTTGGGCGACAGCGGCACGTGGACCGCCATCTGGTCACCGTCGAAGTCCGCGTTGTAGGCCGCGCAGACCAGCGGGTGGATCTTGATCGCCTTGCCCTCGACCAGCACCGGTTCGAATGCCTGGATGCCGAGGCGGTGGAGGGTCGGAGCGCGGTTGAGGAGCACCGGATGCTCGTTGATTACCTTTTCCAATGCGTCCCACACCTCGGGGGTCTGGAGCTCGACGAGCTCCTTGGCCATCTTGATGGTTGTCGCCAGCTCCCGCTCCTCGAGCTCCCGGTAGACAAACGGCTTGAAGAGCTCGAGGGCCATCTTCTTCGGCAGTCCACACTGGTGCAGCTTGAGCTCCGGTCCGACCACGATCACCGATCGGCCAGAGTAGTCGACGCGCTTGCCGAGGAGGTTTTGACGAAAGCGGCCTTGCTTCCCCTTGAGGTTGTCCGACAGGGATTTGAGCGGCCGGTTGTTGGAACCCTTGATGACACGGCCGCGGCGGCCGTTGTCGAAAAGCGCGTCCACCGCCTCCTGCAGCATCCGTTTTTCGTTGCGCACGATGACCTCGGGGGCGCGCAGGTCGAGGAGCTTCTTGAGGCGGTTGTTGCGGTTGATCACCCGCCGGTAGAGATCGTTGAGATCGGAGGTCGCGAAGCGTCCGCCGTCAAGCGGCACCAGCGGCCGCAGCTCCGGCGGCAGCACGGGGATCACCTCCACGATCATCCACTCGGGGCGGTTGCCGGAGCGCCTGAGGGCCTCAACCAGCTTGAGCCGCTTGGCCGCCTTCTGGCGGCGCATGATCGCGGTCTCGGTGCGCATGATCATGCGCAGCTCGGCGGCCATTTCGTCGAGATCGAGGCGTTCGAGATGCGTTCGAACCGCCTCCGCCCCCATCCCCGCAACGAAGGCCTCGCCGTACTCCTCCTTGGCCTGGCGGTACTCTTCCTCGGTCAGCACCTGCTGGTCCTCGAGGTCCGTGTCTCCCGGGTCAACCACGACATAGGCCTCGAAGTACAGCACCCGTTCGAGCTCGCGCATGGTCATGTCCAACAACAGGCCGATGCGCGAGGGCAGGCCCTTGAAGAACCACACGTGGGAGACCGGCGCGGCGAGCTCGATGTGGCCCATGCGCTCGCGGCGGACCTTGGACTTGGTGACCTCGACGCCGCACTTGTCGCAGACCACGCCGCGGTACTTCATGCGCTTGTACTTGCCGCACAAGCACTCCCAGTCGGTCACCGGGCCGAAGATCTTGGCGCAGAAAAGGCCGTCTCTTTCGGGCTTGAAGGTCCGGTAGTTGATGGTCTCCGGCTTGATGACCTCGCCGTGCGACCAGGACCGGATCTTCTCGGGGCTTGCAAGGCCCAACCTGATGGCATTGAAATCGTTGAGGGGCTTCGGCTTCTCGAAGAAGCTACGGACCTCGCTCAGGCTCGAACGCTCCATGAACCAACCCTCCCCTACTCGTCGTCCTGCTGCAGCAGCTCGACATCGAGCCCGAGCGCTTGCAGCTCTCGTACCAACACGTTGAATGACTCCGGCAATCCCGGTTCCTCGGGCACCTGCCCCTTAACGATCGCCTCGTAGACCTTTGCACGTCCCTCGACATCGTCCGACTTGACGGTCAGAAGCTCCTGCAGGGTGTGCGCCGCACCAAACGCTTCGAGCGCCCACACCTCCATCTCACCCAGGCGCTGGCCGCCGAACTGAGCCTTTCCGCCCAGCGGCTGCTGCGTGATGAGTGAGTAGGGGCCGATGGACCGCGCGTGGATCTTGTCGTCCACCAGGTGACTCAGCTTGAGCATGTAGATGTATCCGACCGTTACTCTCTGCTCGAAAGCTTCGCCGGTAACACCGTCATAAAGGAGGCTCTTCCCGTCCTCGGGGAGGCCCGCCTTTTCGAGCATCTCGCGGATTTCGTCCTCGTTGGCGCCTTCGAAGACCGGCGTCGCGAAGCTCATGTCGAGCTCGTGACCGGCCCAACCGAGATGGGTTTCGAGGATCTGCCCGACATTCATCCGCGACGGCACGCCGAGTGGATTGAGAATGATCTCCACAGGGGTCCCGTCGGGCAGGAACGGCATATCCTCTTCGGCCAGCGCCCGCGAGATCACGCCCTTGTTGCCATGGCGTCCGGCCATCTTGTCGCCAACCTGAAGCTTGCGCTTCATCGCGATGAAGACCTTGACCTGCTTGATGACGCCGGGAGGCAGATCGTCGCCCTGGCGCAGGAGCTCGATCCGCTCCTGGTTGATCTGCTCGAGGACCTCGACCTGGGACTCCGCCTGGCGGATGATCAGACGCACTTTGTCGAGCAAGGGCGCCTTCTTGAGCGGCAAGGATCTGATCTGCCCGATTTTGAGCCGACCGAGCGCCTCCGCGGTCAGCTTCGCGCCCTTCTTGACGAGGACCTCGCCGCCCTTGCGGATCGCGACTTCCTCGGTCACGATCGCGCCGGTGAGCAGCGTTTCGATCTTCGAGTCACGAACCTCGAGGATGATCCGCTTCTCATCCTCCGAGTTGGTGCGGATGCGTTCGATCTCCTCGTTCTCGATAGTGAGCTGGCGAGAGTCCTTTTCGACGCCCTTGCGGGCGAAGATCTGTACGGCGACGACCACACCCTCGATGCCCGGTGGGCAGCGCAGTGATGCGTCGCGGACATCGCCGGCCTTCTCGCCGAAGATGGCGCGAAGCAGCTTTTCCTCCGGCGTGAGCTGAGTCTCACCCTTTGGGGTCACCTTGCCGACCAGGATCGATCCCTGTCGAATCTGAGCGCCAACGTGGATGATGCCGGCATCGTCGAGGTGGGCGAGGATCGACTCGGAAACGTTCGGTATGTCGCGGGTGATCTCCTCGGGACCGAGCTTGGTGTCGCGGGCCGAGGTCTCGAACTCCTCGATGTGGATCGAGGTGTACTTGTCTTCTTTGACCAGCTGCTGAGAAACGACGATCGCGTCCTCGAAGTTGTAACCGCGCCACGGCATGAAGGCGACCAGGACATTGTGTCCGAGGGCGAGTTCACCGTGTGAGGTGTTGGGACCGTCGGCCAGCACCTGGCCCTTGA
>JAIVTZ010000325.1:0-5070 GCA_049188105.1 Deltaproteobacteria bacterium
ATCCGGTGTCGGCTTTGATGGTCGCCTTCGTCACCTTTGTCGGCTTCCTCATCCATGTCTACTCGATCGGCTACATGCACGACGAGTCGGACCGGGCCTACGCGCGCTACTTCTCCTATCTCAACCTCTTCATGTTCTCGATGCTGGTGCTGGTTCTCGGCTCGAACATGGCGGTGATGTTCGTCGGCTGGGAGGGCGTCGGTCTGTGCTCGTACCTGCTGATCGGTTTCTACTTCGAGAAGGAGTGGTGCGCGGCGGCGGGCATGAAGGCCTTCATCGTCAACCGCATCGGCGACTGGGGCTTCCTGCTCGCCATCTTCGCCACCTTCATGGTTTTTGGAACCCTCGAGTTCACCGAGATCTTTCCGACCGCTGCGGCCCATCCCGATACTTACGCCGCGGCGGCGACGGTCATCGGCCTCCTGCTCTTCGTCGGTGCGATCGGCAAGTCCGCGCAGATTCCGCTCTACGTCTGGCTGCCCGACGCCATGGCCGGACCGACGCCGGTCTCGGCCCTGATCCACGCCGCGACCATGGTCACCGCCGGCGTCTACATGGTGGTGCGCTGCAACGTCATCTACCGCCTGAGCCCGACCGCGATGCTGGTGGTCGCGATCGTCGGCGGCCTCACCGCGATCGTCGCCGCCACCATCGGCCTGGTGCAGAACGACATCAAGAAGGTGCTCGCCTACTCGACCGTGTCCCAGCTCGGCTACATGTTCCTCGCCGCCGGGGTCGGCGCCTTCGTGGCCGCCATCTTCCACGTCCTCACCCACGCCTTCTTCAAGGCCTGTCTCTTCCTCGGGTCGGGGTCGGTGATCCACGCCTGTTCGGGCGAGCAGGACATCCGAAAAATGGGCGGCCTCAAGAAGTACATGCCGACCACCTACTGGACATTCCTCGCCGCGACCCTGGCGATCTCCGGGATCCCGATCTTTGCCGGTTTCTTCTCCAAGGACGAGATCCTGGCGAAGGCATTCGAAGCCGGCGCCGGCAACCTCAACACCTTCGGCACGACCTACTATGCGCTCTGGGCCCTCGCCGTGGTGGGGGCGGTGCTGACTGCCTTTTACATGTTCCGGTTGGTCTTCGTGACCTTCCACGGTGAGTTCCGCGGCGGCGAGGAGGCCCAGCGCCACCTCCACGAGTCGCCGTGGACCATGACCATGCCGCTGGTCGTGCTCGGTGTGCTCTCCATATTCGGGGGGTTGATCGGCATTCCCGGCAAGCTCTTCCACCACCCCGAGTGGAACCTCATCGAGCGCTTCCTCGAGCCGGTCATTCTTCCCATCGGCCACGCGGCGGAGAGCGCCGAGCATGTCAGCCATCACGCGGTGAGCTTGGGGCTCGAGTGGGGTCTGGTCGTCCTGTCGGTTGCTGCGGCCTCCTTCGGGATCTGGTTGGCCTACCGTTTCTACATGGGCGCCGAGGCATTCGCGCGGCCGCGGCGGCTGGCCGAGCGCTTCGGGTTCGCTTACCGATTGCTCCTCAACAAGTACTGGGTCGACGAGATCTACGCCGCCACCGTGATCGCCGGCACCATCAAGCTGTCGCGCTTCCTGTGGGAGTTCGATGCGCGGGTGGTGGACGGGGTGGTCAACGGCACCGCGCTCACCACCGTGGGCTCGTCGTTCCTCTCGGGCATCTTCGATCTCAGGGTGGTGGACGGCGCGGTCAACCTGGTGGGCACGAGCTACGACGTGGCGAGCCGGGAGTTCCGGCGGTTGCAGGTCGGCTTCACCCAGGGATACGCGATGGTGATGGTCTTCGGAGCGGCGGTTCTGCTCGGTGTGTTCTACCTCGTCAAACTGTAGGTAAATAGGGGACGATGATGGACTTTCAATACGGATGGCTTCTCAACCTGATCTGCTACCTGCCGCTGGCGGGCGCGCTGTTGATGATGATCTTCGTCAACAAGGAGAACTCGAGCGCGCTCAAGGCGACCGCGACCCTGGTGGCGGGCCTCGACTTCGTGATCTCGATCCCGCTGTGGTTCCTCTACAAGCCGGGTGGTGTGGAATTCCAGTTCGCCACCCAGTTCGACTGGATTCCATCGGTCGGCGTGCAGTACATGTTCGGGGTCGACGGGTTCTCCGTCCTCCTGATCCTGCTCACCACCCTCCTTGGCTTCATCGCGGTCTACAGCTCCTTCACCGCGATCACCGAGCGGAAGAAGGAGTACTACATCTCGTTGCTGTTGCTGCAGACCGGGATGCTCGGTGTCTTCTGCTCGCTCGACTTCATCCTCTTCTACGTCTTTTGGGAGGTCATGCTCGTCCCCATGTACTTCCTGATCGGCGTCTGGGGTGGACCGCGACGGCTGTATGCGGCGATCAAGTTCTTCCTCTACACCCTGGTCGGCTCGGTGCTGATGCTGGTCGGCATCCTGACCCTCTACTTCTACAACGCCGGTGGGCTTGCCGCGATCGGGCTTCAGGGCCTCGGGAACATCCCGACGTTCTCGATCCCACACCTGTACACGATTGCGCCGCTGATTCCCCCCGAGGTCCAGTTCTGGGTCTTCCTCGCCTTCTTCGTCGGCTTCGCCATCAAGGTGCCGATGTTCCCGTTCCACACCTGGCTTCCGGACGCGCACGTGGAGGCGCCGACCGCGGCCTCGGTGATCCTGGCCGCCGTCCTCCTGAAAATGGGGACTTATGGTTTCGTCCGCCTCTCACTGCCGCTGCTGCCCGACGCGACCGTCAAGGCGGTGGGTTGGATCGGGGTGCTGGCGATCATCGCCATCATCTACGGCGCGCTGGTTGCGATGGCGCAGAAGGACATGAAGAAGCTGGTCGCCTACTCGTCTGTGAGCCACATGGGCTTCATCATGCTGGGGCTTTTCGCCCTCAACGAGCCCGGGCTCCGCGGCGCGATCCTGCAGATGCTCAACCACGGGGTCTCCACCGGCGCGCTCTTCCTTCTCGTCGGCATCGTGTACGAGCGGCGCCACAACCGGATGATCGCGGAGTACGGGGGCCTGGCCAAGGTGATGCCCATTTACGCCACGTTCTTCCTCGTCATCACCATGTCGTCGATCGGGCTGCCGACCTTGAACGGCTTCATCGGCGAGTTCCTGATCCTCATCGGCGCCTACAACCACTCGTGGGTGTGGGCGCTGTTCGCGGCTTCCGGCATCGTGCTCGGTGCGGCGTACATGCTGTGGCTGTACCAGCGGGTGTTCTTCGGCGAGCTGACCAACGAGAAGAACAAGGACCTCGCAGACCTCAACCGGCGTGAGCAGTGGACCCTGATCCCGCTGATCGTCATCGCCTTCTGGGTTGGGCTCTATCCGAAGCCATTCCTGGACCGCATGGCGCCGACCGTGGACCGTGTGCTCGAGCGAGTGGCGGTCGCCATGCCCGAGGCGGAGAGCGCCGCCGGCCGTGTAGCCGAGATCGCGGCAGTGCCCGGGGAAGAGACCGCGGGAGAGCACGGGGAGTAGGAGATGACGCTCGCAGATTTCGTACCTTTTCTGCCTGGGATCTTCCTTGCCGTCGCGGGATTAGTCGTGCTCTTGCTGGGCATCCCGATGGGTCGCAGCGGTGTCCGGCCGCTGACCCTGATCGGTGTCGCCTCGCTGGCCGTCACCGGGGTGCTGGTGTGGATGGTGGGACGGCCGGTGGACGGGCCGGTAGTGGTTCTCGGCGGCATGCTGGCCGTCGACCAGATGGCGGTCTTCTTCAAGCTGCTGTTGCTCGCGGCGGCGGCGGTGGTCCTGATGATGGCGGCCGGGTTCCTCGAGCGCTCGCGCTACGGCGGCGGCGAGTTTGTGTCGCTGGTGCTCTTTGCCACCCTGGGATCCATGATCATGGCCTCGGGCGCCAACCTGGCCAGCCTCTACGTCGGTCTCGAGCTGATGGCCCTGTCCGTGTATGTGCTGGTCGGCTACTTCAAGCTCGAGGTGAAGTCCAACGAAGGGGCGGTCAAGTACTTCGTCCTCGGCGCCACTTCGTCGGCCATCCTGCTCTACGGCATCTCTTTGGTCTACGGCAGCCTGGGCACCCTCGATCTGGAGGAGATCCGCGCCTCCCTGGTGGCGGTGCCGAGCGCCAACCCGATGCTGTTGCTGGGAATCGCCCTGGTGGGTTTCGGGATGCTCTTCAAGGTGGCGGCGGTGCCATTTCACGTGTGGACGCCCGATGCGTACGAGGGCGCGCCGACGCCGGTGACCGCATTCATTTCGGTGGCGCCGAAGGCGGCCGCCTTCGCCATGTTCATGCGCCTCTTCCTCGGCGCATTCGCGCCCGAGGTGGACCACTGGAGAGCGATGCTGTGGGTGGCTTCGGCCGCCACCATGATCTTCGGCAACGTGGCGGCGCTGACCCAGGACAACGTCAAGCGGATGCTTGCCTACTCGTCGATCGCCCACGCCGGCTACGCCCTCATGGGGCTGGTGGCGGCCAACGAGATGGGCGCGTGGGCGCTGCTGATGTACATGCTGGTCTATGCCTTCATGAATCTGGGCGCGTTCGGCTTTGTCATCCTGCTCGAGTCCAAGGGTTACGCGGGCGAGGAGATCACAGATTACGCGGGTCTGGCGCGCCGCCACCCGGGCGCCGCACTTGGCATGCTGATCTTCATGCTGGCGTTGGCGGGCATCCCGCCGACGGCCGGCTTTATGGGCAAGCTCTACCTCTTCGCCGCGGCGGTGGAGGGTGGTTATGTCGTGCTGACGGTGATCGCGGTGATCATGTCGGCGGTGAGTCTCTACTACTACTTCCGCATCGTCGTTCAGATGTACATGCACGATGGTTTGGAGGAAGGCGTGGTCCCGGCCGAGCTTCTTCGCGACCGCTGGACCGAGGCGATGATCGTGGTCTGCGTCGTCGTCACGTTGGCGATCGGCATCTACCCGGCGCCGGTGGTGGGTTGGGCGAAGAGCGCGATCGGCGTTCTCGGCTTGTGAGTAAGCCCGGTCTTCTCACCGGGTTTTAAACGAGGGCGGCGAAGGATAGTGAGATGTTGGGTTTTTCGCGGATCGGGCGACGCAGGCGTAGTCGCACTACGTTGAGGAGCACGATTTGCGAAAAGCGCTACAGATCGCTGTCATTCGCCGCCCGCAGTAGA
>JAIVTZ010000326.1:0-5065 GCA_049188105.1 Deltaproteobacteria bacterium
CTCGGTCACCAGGGCCAGCTCGTAACGGAACTGGTGCCGGCCGGACCGGTGAGCCACCACCCGAACACCCAGGGTCGGGGTCTCGTTCATGTCCATGTACTCGCGAACTTTTTGCGTCGCGGCATCTGAAAAAGTAATCATCGCGCCTCCTCGTCAAACAAAGCGGTTCCGTCTCGTGGTCATCCTATCAAAGATCACTGATCGGAGTTTTGCCGCTATCGAGCCCCAAGAATCGCCGACACCGTTATCACCTCGCCATCCCGCAGCACCTTCACCTCGACCGAGTCGCCGGGTGAGTGAGGCTTGAGGAGATTCGAGAATGAGCGAAGATCGGCCACCGCCTCGCCGTCGAGGGCAATGATGACGTCCCCGGCAACGATGCCTGCCTTCTCGGCGCCCGACTCCGGCATCACCTGTTGCACGCGGACGCCTTCACCTTCGAAGGAGAAATCCGGCATGGTGCCGAGGCTTGCTCTCCGTCCGCCCGAAACGGCCGGCGACGGCGCCATCGGCGGACCCGGCCCGGTAATGGTCACAGTCAGCGGGTCGGTGCGCTCGGCCAGATAGCCGACGGCTTCGTGCGCCGCCGCGGTCACCGTGACCATGCCGTCGGCGTCGATGGTGTCGGCGGTGTCCGACGGCCGGTGATAGTCGGGCGTCGGACCCGTAAAGAGCTGGACCGCCGGCACCCCGTTCTCGATGCACGCCACCTGGTCGGAGGCATCGAGGGGCTCTGAGACCACCGCCACCGGCGCCCCGGTTGTGTAGCCGACGCCCATGAAGATGAAGCGCCACTCGCGGGCGGTGTCGGCGTTGAGGACGTAGAGCTTGCCGTCCGCGAGCCGGCCCACCGTGTCGAGATTGACGCAGGCAAAGGGACGGACCCCGGGGGGCATCGATTTCAGCAGATGGCGGGAACCAACAAGACCCGCCTCCTCGCCGGTGACCACCGCGAATACCACTGGCCGCGGCCGCGGCGGCTCCGCCGCCATCGTCCGCGCCAGCTCGAGCAGCACCGCGACGCCGGAGGCGTTGTCGTCGGCCCCGGGATGGATCATCCCCTCGTTGCCCGACCGCACATCCGGCCAACCCCGACCGAGGTGGTCGAGGTGGGCGAGGACCAGAACCGGTTGATCGGCCAGCTCGGGGTCGGCGCCTGGCACCCGCGCCACGAGGTTAACCAGCTCCATCTCCCGCTCCGGTTCACCTCCCGTCCAGCGCCAGCTCTGACGGAATTCCTGGTCGCCGGCCGCCTCGAGACCACTCTCGGCCAGCCACGCCTCGACCATCGCGGTTGCTCGGGCGAGGCCCGCAGATCCGAGACCTCGTCCCTCGAGGGCCGGATCCGCAAGAGCCGCCACCGTCCGCTCCAGGGCATGAGCATCGTACGCCGGCGGCAGCTCGGCCAATGGCGCCCTCTCCGGCAATCGCAATGGAGGCATTTCCCCGTCCGAGAGGTTGCGAACCAGCGGCGATGACAGCGGTTGCCACATTCCCTTTGCAACGTTCTGGGGCTCGTCGCCACGAAAGCCCAGGTAGGAGTACTTGGTGTAGTGCGGCAGCTTGCGGGCGAGCCCGGGTATGGCGTCGATCGGGGCCGCGGTGACCCAACCGACCGCGGTCTTCGGGTTACCGGCGGCCCGCGCCACCAACACCAGCGAGTGATCGCCACGGGCCAGCGAATCGCCGGCCAGATTCACCGATTCGGCAGTCAGCTCCACCCCCTGTTCAGCCACCCGGCGAGCGATCTCGGCACCGAACAGATTGTCCCAGCCGAGCACCCAGGTCGGGCGGTCGGGCAGCTGCTCGATCTCACTGTCGAGAACGATATGCGGCTCGTCGGGCCGCGCCCAGTCCGAAGCCAGCCGGCGCCAGGCGGCCAACTCCGCCTCACCCGCCTTCGAAGGGAGCACGAAACCAGGATCCTCCGCACCGAAGATGGTCGACAGGGCCGGCGGTACCTCGAGCGGGTCCAGGCGGCGCATCATGTCAAATGCTGGATCCACGTCGACCCGCAACGGCCGAGACGCGCACGGCACCTCGATGATGCAGTCGCGTCCGCAGGAACCGGCCTCGGCCCACACGGGCTCCTCACGACCTTCGACGGTCACGGCCACCGGCACCGTGACCGGGAAGGGATCCTCCTTTTGCACCTGGCGCAGGTGGACCATCACCCGCCACGGCGCCTCGCCGGGCGCGCCCTCCTCGACTCGCGCCTCGTGGATCTCGATCTGCGGCGCGCCGGTGCGCTCAACCCACTCCTTGACGAAGGGAACCCAATCGCCCCCGGTCTCGTCGGTGAAGGCATTCGCGATGTCCGAGAAGGAAGCGCGGGTGAAGCGATGCTCCCGGTCGAAGTGGGAGAGAACGGCGAGGAACTCGTCATCCCCCACGGCGCGCCGCGCCATATGGAAAAGCATCATGCACTTGCCGTAGCCCACGGCTTCCGATGCGGCGGACGAGCGCGATCCAAACTCGGTGAGCGGGAAATCCTCACCCGTCGAGACCATGTCGGTGTACTTCTTGAGAGTCGTGCGGCGGTAGGTGGCGCCCTCGCCGCGCTGCTCGGCAAAGAGGTGGTCCGCCATGTAGGCGGTGAGGCCCTCGCACCAGTTGCCGGTTTCGAAGTCCACGTAAACCGAGTTGCCCCACCAGTTGTGGAGGAGCTCATGGGGATAAGACGACGTGAGGATCCAGGGGAAGCGGATCACCTGCGGACCCAGGAGAGTGAATCCGGGCATACCGTAGCCCGTCTCCCAGAAGTTCTCGATCAGGGCAAAGGAGGCATAGGGATAGGGCGGCAGCATCTCCTCATAGAGCTCGAGATAACGCGCCGTGGCGTCGAGGAAGCGCTGGGCCAGGGCGGGATCGTCTTCGCGAAGAAACGCAAAGACCTCCACCTCGCCGGCCCTGCGCGCGTACTCGTGCCACGGCCCCGCCACCAGGTAGACCTCCTCGGTCGGATGGTCGAGCTGCCACGCAGTCACTCGAAGGCCGTCTTCGGTGATCTCGTGCCGCGTGCGGCGGCCCTGGGACACCACGTCCCACGGTGGCGCCAGATCCTTGACCTCGAGCTCGAAGGTCATGAGCCCATCGCCGAAGGTCGGTACCCAGAAGCTGGTACCGGCGAGGAAAACCCCCCTCTCGTCGACCAGGCCTGGGGTTTCGGAAAAGCTCCTCTGGTACTCCTCGCCTTGCATCGCCAGCGGGTGGTCGATCCGACCCCTGTACGCGATCTCGACGGGCTCCTCTGCGCCTTCCTCGCGGAACAACAGAAACCCCTCGAGGGGAACGTTCTCTGACACCGTAGCCGTGGTGGCGTTGATGCCGAAGAAGCCGGCCTCGACAGGTCCCGCGACCGGTTCCAGACGCCAGCCAGGGGTTGTGACGCGCGGCGCCATCCCGGCGTGGAGCACGAAGTGGTAGGCCCCGCTCTCGTCCGCCGCCACCGCCCCGCTCAAGCTGAGATCATCCACCACGTCGATAGAATTCTCAGCCGGCTCTATCCGAACCTCCAGATCGTGGTGAACCACTTCTGCAGAGAATCCTGCGGCTGCAACGGCCCACACCGCAACAGACATCACCACACAAACGCGTCTCAGAATCATGACGCCTCCCGCGGGCATTCTACTCGATCGGGGAATGGAATTCTGCGATCGAGGGTTGGCGGTGATGGATCCGCGACCCACCCAGGAGGCCCTCAATGATCACCGTCATCTCCGGCACCAACCGTCCCGAATCGAACACCCGCAAGGTCGCGGGTTTGGTTCTCGAGGCATTGGCCGAAAACGGCGAACCGGCGCAGCTCGTCGACCTGGCCGAGCTGCCGGATGATCTCTTTGCAAGCTCGAGCTACGCCGTAAAACCCGACGGATTCGCCCCGCATCAGGAGGCCATTCTTTCAACTGACGGCATCCTGACCGTGGTGCCGGAGTACAACGGCTCGTTCCCCGGCGTGCTCAAGTACTTCATCGACATGCTGCGTTTCCCCGACAGCTTCTATGAAAAACCCGCCGCGTTCATCGGAATCTCGGCGGGCCCGTGGGGCGCGGTACGCGCGGTCGAGCATCTCGAGATGGTGTTCCAATACCGCCACGCCCACCTCTTCGGGCGGCGATGCTTCATCCCCGGCATTGGCCAGGCGCTCGGTGAGGCCGGACGACTCACCGACCCGAAGATCGAGGAGCGTCTGATCGCGATGGTGACCGGTTTCGCAGGCTTTTGCAGGGATCTTTGCGGCGAGAGCTGATGCCTGTGGACCTGGGGCGCGGCACGGGATACCATGCGCTGCATGAGAACCCGTTATCTGGAGGTATACATGCCCGCTCGCAAAACGCTTTCCGCCATATTTGTCGTTCTTCTGACCGCCGGTGCGGCCGCAGCAGATATCAAGATCGTCAAGATGACTCACCGCGACGGCTTCACCATGATGGGCCAGACGCAACCGCCCTCGGACGTGGAGCAAACAACCTGGATCGGTGCGGACAGCATGTTCATGGACCAGGGCAACACGGCAACGATCGTCCGCGCCGACACCGGCAAGCTCATCACCATCAATCACACCGACAAGACCTACAGCATCCTCGACCTACCGATCGACCTGGAAGAGCTTCTTCCGCCGGAAATGGCCAAGGGATTTCTGGCGATGATGACCTTCGAGGTGACCGTGACACCCACTGACGAGTACAAGACCATCGGTGACTGGAAGGTCCGGCTCTACAACATGACGATGACTTCCAAAATGATGAGCACCGAGGCGACCATGTGGGCAACGACCAACGTCGATCTCGACCACGAGGCATTCCATCGCCTGTACACGGAGATGGTCAGTCTCCAACCTGGGATGGCCGACGCGGCCAAGGAGATGCGTCAGATCAAAGGGATCGTGGTCGAGCAGGAAACCGTCATGACCATGATGGGCAACACCACAGTGAATTCCTCGGACACCACGGTCTCGATCGAGGAGCTCGAACCGCCGGCGGGCATCTATGAGCCGCCCGCGGATTACACCGAAAAGCCCTTCGACTTCATGGCCTCGATGCAACGATAACGTTGAACGTTAAAC
>JAIVTZ010000327.1:0-5028 GCA_049188105.1 Deltaproteobacteria bacterium
CTCACGCCCCAGGCTATGAATCTGTCGCCGCTTTGCGGCTTGATGGATTGAGGTCCTGGCCTTTTCCTGGGGCTCACGCCCCAGGCTATGAATCTGTCGCCGCTTCGCGGCTAGTCCAGCTTCCCGGGGCGGCTGACGATCAGCCGTTCAGCAGATCGTTGAGGTATTTCATGAACTTTGCGGCGGCTGCCTCGAGAAGATCCGGGTCGCCGGTCCCTCCAGCTTCGCTGAACGAGGGTTTGACATAGACGCTGACCTGGTCGCTACCGCGCGCCACCTGGCTGATATCGAGGACGATCTCCGGGCCCTTGCCGCCGGTGTTCGAAACCCCGCGTACCGTACCCTGCAACTCGTCGGAGTCCTCAACCCGGTACTCGAGCTCGATCAACGCGAGCTCGATCGCGCTCCACACCCGGAAAGGATCCCGGACGAAATTCGCCCTCGAGGTATCAGGGGCCTCGCGCGACCACGCCGAGCATCCGGTGATCGCCAGCAGGATGAGGAGCGTCATGACTGCGAGTTCGCCCCTTCGCCGCCGTCCCACCACCGTTGTCGGGCACTCGCACGTCGACACCACAACTTCATGTTTGAAGGTCATTCCGTTCCTCCACAGCACTCCTCGTGTCTCCTGCATTGTACGGGAGCCGCAGACTCAATCAGACGATGGAGCCAGCGTCAGCACGGTCTCGGGCGGCCCCGGAAGCAGCGGCGTCGGCCGGCCCTCTACCCAGGCATCGTGTCCGGCACCAAAATATGGCGACAGGGGGTGTCCGCTCTGGCCCGCCGGCATGTGGAAGTACCCCTCATCCTCGCGCCCCGGCGACACAGCCAGCCTTTCCGATGCGCCCCAACCTGGAGACTGTACCCGCGGCATATGACTGTCCCCGGGCAGCGCCCGCCGCGGCATGTCGAGCCATCGACCAAGGGTGGGGACCGCGCGACTCAGCGGATGGCGCATCGACAGGATGTTGCGAGCGCCCCAGGTCTGGGCTGCCAGTTCATCCCCAACCTCCGTCTCGTAGTGCTCGATGGTCGAATCGACCACCGCGAGCAGCGCTTCCCGCCACGACTCGTAGCTCGGATCCAGAAGGTGTTCGGGTTGCTCGGTCACCAATCGCCACAAGGGGCCCTCCGCCTGGTGAATCCGGTAAATGTTGAAGCCCTCGTCCGCGGTCTCGCAAGGGGCCGTCAACCACCCGTAGACCCTCTCGAAGGTGAACGAACGAAATGCCCTGACCAGACGGAAGGCCGTCGAATCGACACTGGCCCGCCCGGTCCACGTGCCCTCAATGAGATCGCGAAACTCGGCGCGCTTCGGTTTGTTGCGCACCGCTTCCACGTCCAGGAGATCGAGCAGAAAACGACGCCACCGATCCAAAAAGAGCGCCCGGTCATCCAGCTGCACCGCCAGCATGTCCTCCTCGTCGGGACTCTCGAGCGCGAGCAGGTCGTCTCGAATTTGTCGAGCGCGTGCGCCCAGGGCATAACCACCGTCGCCAATGATCTCCAACATCTCGCCGCTGACGACTCGCGCGTTCGCCGTCCAGATGATCCCGTCCGGCGGATCGATCACTCGCGGGTACTCCTCGGGTTCGAGCCAGCCATCCCACTCCCGGGTGCCGTCGGCCCACGATGTCGGAACCCTGCCGGTGAAACCGATCCGGCGTGGGATCCTGCCGATGATGGTCCAGCCAATGCTGCCGCTCGAATCGGCACACACGAAATTCTGGGGTGGCATGTCTGTACGGTTGGCGACCTCCAAGGCGTCTTCGACCGATCTCACGTGCTCGAGGTCCAACAGTCCGAGGCCGACGCCACCGGTGTCGTGGGCGATCCAGCGAATAGCTCGCGACCTGCCGCGATGATCCTGGTCCACGATCGGTCCCCAGATCGTCGATCTGATCTCGATCGCCTCGGGCTCGCCGTCCCGCACCGCGATCGTCTCCGAGTATTTTTCCATCGTCAGCCAACCGCCGGGCGTGAGGTAACGGTCTGGGTCCTCCGATTCCGTATTGACGATCACAAGATCCGACCAATCGCCCTGCGAGTTGGTGAAGCCCCAGGCGACCCGTGTGTTGCTGCCCGCGATCACCACCGGAGATCCTGGCAGAGTGACGCCGATCAGACGGTGGCCCGAACCGCAGCCGTCAGCCGCCGGCCACTCGAGCATCGCTCGGTACCAGGTGTTGGGGACCGCCATTCCCAGGTGCATATCGTTGGCGAGGATCGCGCGCCCATCGACGGTCCGAGAGCCCGCAACGGCCCAGTTGTTGCTGCCCACCAACGCCGCAAGCTCGACCGGATCCGATTCGGCGTCCGGGTTGGCGGCCCGGACGCCGGTGAACCCGTCCACTGATCCAGGAATTGGGCCCGTCTCGAAGGCCTCGCCGACAATCGGAGCGTCCCACTCGGTGCCTGTCGGCGCCAGGAATTCCGCCAGCTCCGCCGGCAGCAGGTCCTGAAGCAGGCCCAGGTCGGATTCGCGACTGCCGGTCGCGTCGTTGAGGACGAAGTACATCGCGTAGACCACAAGCAGCGAATCCTCGGCGCGCCATGGCGCCGGATCGAGGCGAAGCAGCACATATTCGAAAGGCTTCTCACCCAGCGCCCCGAGACCCGAGTTCACACCTTCCGTGTAGGCCGCAATCACCCCTCGCTCGGCCTCCGGCATCGTGTCGACCACGCGCCGGGCGCGTTGGCGAAACTGGTGAATCCGGCTCGCGCGGTCCGCGGGCAGCGCCGCGGCGCCAAAGAGCTCCGCCAGCTCCCCCGCAGCCCTTCGGCGCAGCAGGTCCATCTGGAAAAACCTCTCCTGGGCATGGAGGAAACCGAGCGCCCGTGCGACGTCGAGGCGGTCCTCGGCACGAATCGTCGGCACTCCGAGGGCGTCGCGCTCGATGGTGACCGCGGATGACAGCCCCGCAACCGCGACCTCGCCATCCACCAGGGGCAGGCTCAGCGCGACCGTACGGTATATCCATCCGGCCATCCCGCCCACGATCACCACCACGACAATCAGCGCGACACCGACGAACTTGAGCCATCGCGACATACTGCTGTGACCCCCTTCTAACCCGCACTTCTCACCGGGTGTCTACTACGGACGGCGAATCGCTGCGTCCCGCTGTGCTTGTCTCAAATCGTGCTCCTCGACGTAGCGCAACTACGACTGCGTCGCCCGATTCGCGACAAACCCAGCGGATACTTGCGCTTCGCCGCCCTCGCTACGAAACCCGGTGAGAAGAGCGGGCTAAGGCCATATCACTCGTCGCAGGATCCTACCAGACGGAGATTGTGGACAAGCTATTTCGGCAGCGGCGGCGCCGGACGGCGGTCGGCGATGAGGTGCATGACGGCGAGGTACGGGTGCTTGCGGAGCATCCGCGGCCCAGCGTACCGCATCACCTCGCGCATTCTCTCCCGGGGCTGTGGCCGGTAGCAGTGGATCGGGCAGTTGGTACAGGTGGGTTTGTCGGACCCGTAGGGGCAGAGATCAAGACGCCGGTCGGCGTATTCGGCCAGCTCCGCGCACTCCCGACACAGGGCGCCGGCGCCGTGGTGGTCGGCGCAGTACATGTCCATCATCGCCCGTACCGTCTTGCGCTCTCGGAAGAATCGTGGAGTTTCGCGTTTCACCACCACAGTGTGGCTCGCCGCGCCGCCCTGGTCCTTGATTTCGGTCAATTCTCATTGTTTCCATGAGAAACATGTCTTTTTTCATGAATAACATTAAAAATTGATTGACAAACGTGTTTTCAGACCCTATAAAGAATGTTGACCGCATCCCATAGGGAGCGGCCAAAAAGGGAGGCAGAGATGATGACTCACCACGCGTTTTTCAACCCGCTCGAAAAGGCGTTCCGGTTCTACGCCGGGCTCTACCTGGCCATCATCCTCTTCCAGGGCGTTGGCCTCCTGATGTACGTCGTCAACGTGTGGCCTCGGGTTCGGCTCACCATCTCGACCGGAGTCAGTCTTTTCATCTCTCTCGCGGTCGTGCTCGGGATTGTCCGAGCCCTCCTGTGGGTCCGGATCTACTGGAAGGGCGCGCGAGCTCTCTCGATTCTCCGAACCGAGGGAGATTCGCCGGTTCTCGCCGATCGTCTGGTTCCGGTCCTCACGACTCTGACGCGACTGCTGGTGATCAGCTGCGTGCTGGACTTTCTCTTCCTCCCGGCCTACTTCCTGAGCGACACCTTCCTGCCCTTTTCCGTGTCCGGCTGGCGGCTCGGCGCCGTCGAGCTCGCCCGACTCCTCCTCCCGCAGGCCTTCGGTTTCGCAGCGCTCGTTCTGGCGTTCCTCACCCACCAATACGGAGAGGTCACAGATGATCATTGGTCAGGCCTGGTGGTTTTTGCCTTGTTCAACCTCGGCCGGAACGAAGAAGCCGCCATCATAGCGCGGGATCGGGCGGCCAGTGGTGTTGTTTGGCCCCTATTTGCTTTATTGAACGCCAGTGACCAATCCGGGTTGTTGATTGACTACTTTGAAGACCGATGGCCGAATCTCACAGCTTTTCAGCAGGACGTGCCGGCGAATATGTTTGGCTACCGGGAAATGGCTGATATTGCCCTGGCCTATCGAAGGGCAGGTAATCAGTCTCTTTTTGATGAGGCAATGAAACGACTTGATGCCGCCAACCAACAGTCCTTGTCCCACGGAATAAAGAGTAATGACCTGCGGGTCATGCTGGCAGCACATCACGCAATGGCCGGGGCCAGTGACCTTGCAATGGCGCGGTTGGCAGAGGCGATAGATAACGGCCTGATTCTCCCAAGCAAAATCAGCAAGGAATTCCCCTACTTCCGCGAATTGGACGGAAACCCGGAATACGAAGCCATCCAGGCCCGCATGAGCAAACACCTGAACTCGGAGCGGCAACAGCTGGGACTGCTACCCGTCCAATAACGTAAATTATCTTTGATAAAAATCCGGGAAAAAGTAAAGAGACCCATGTCGCTTAATCAATTGGTGTCCAGAATTGCACTTGACTCTTACCCCGTCTATTCCGTCGTGTATCGTGTTTCT
>JAIVTZ010000328.1:0-5023 GCA_049188105.1 Deltaproteobacteria bacterium
GCGAATTGCATGGCTGTCCTTGTCCTTGTCCATCCGGCACGCGTCGAGCGAGTTTTCGAGCAGGTTGAGCAGCATGGCGCGGATCGCCTGCGGGTCGCCCGGAAGGAAGCCGGTGTCCGCGGCAATGTCCACCTCGAAGGTGGTGTCGGCGTCGCTCGCCTTCTTCTCCAGCCCCTCGCGGAACTCACTCACCAGCGCGGCCAGGTCCACGTCCTCGACGGCGAGCTCACGATCCTTGGCGTAGTAGAGAATGTCGAGCACCATGGAGCGGATTCGCTCCACGTTGCGCTGCACCATCTCCCAGCCCTTCTCGACCCGCTCCGGCTTGTCCTTTGCGAAGCCCGTGTTGACCATGTAGATGCCGCCGTCGAGACCGGTCAGCAGGCCCTTGATGCCGTGCGAGATCGAACCCACGAGGAGGCCGATCGAGGCGAGCTGTGACTGGAGCTCTCGGATCTGGGTGATGTCGATGCACATCTCGATCACCGCCTCCACCTCGCCCTCGGAGTTACGAAGCGGGGAGGTCGTGCAGAGCCCGTTGAGCTTGACGCCGTCCTTGGTGAAGAGGACCTCCTCGTGCTCGCGGGTTTCACCGGTGTCGAAGGTCTGTTGCATCGGGCACACCAGACACTGCTCCTCGCGGTGTTTGTACATCTTGAAGCAGTTCTCGCCGACAGGGTCGCCGAAGGTCTCGCGGAACTTGCGGTTGGCATGTTGGATCACGCGGTCGGGGCCCTGAACGGTGATGAAGCAGGGCACCTCCTCGAAAAGCTGGGCGAGGCGTTCCTGGGAGCGCTGGAGCTCGGACTGCAGCCGTTTCACCTCGCCGATGTCGGTGTGCATCTCCATCACCGCCACGACCTCGCCGGCGTCGTCGAAGATCGGCGTGGTGTGGACCACCACCGGCACCTCGACCCCTTCCCTGGTGATCAGCAGCTGCTCCGAGGGGTGGTTCCGACCGTCGGCGAATGTGGCTTCGACCGGGCAGTTGGGGCAGATCTCCTCCCTCCCCTTGTACACCTTGTAGCAGTACTGGCCCATCCGTTCGGCGAAGTCCTCGCGGAAACGGCGGTTTCCGTCGATGATGCGAAAGTCGCGGTCGTGGACCGACAGGTAGCAGGGCATCTCCTCCCAGTACCGGTGGTACCGCGAGTCCACCTCGGGCTTGGGACCGGTCATCTGGACCTTCTGCACTGCTCACTCCTTCGGCGACCGCTTCTGGGTGGCGGCTTTCAGTTCGCCTTGTCGTTCCGGTGGTCGAGGATGTGGCCGACGTACGCCACCAGCTTGTCCTCATCCACCGGCTTGCCGAGGTATCCCTCCGGAGGCGGCACCGGCCGGTCGTAGATCACCTGCCGGAACTCGGGGTGGCCGGTGACCACGCAGACCGGAATCTCCTCGGTCTCCGGGACGCTGCGCAGCTCGACAAAGGTCTCGACGCCATCTTTGCCCGGCATCGACAGGTCGAGGCTGATGAGGTCCGGCTGATGCTCACGCGCCATGGCGAGGGCCTCATCGCCGTCCGACGCCGAGATCACCTCGGCCCCGGCATCCTCGAAGACCGTGATCAGGAAGGTACGAACGTCCTCCTCGTCGTCAACGACGAGGATCTTGCGGCCGGCCAGCGGCTCGGCCTCCGCGACCGGCTCGACGGTGATCTCCTCCGGCACGTGCGCCTCCTCTCCGGGCTTCTCGACCTCGTCGAGAACCAGTGCGTTGGCGACCAGGTTGACGAGCTGCTTGACCTCGCAATCGAGCTCGTAGTGCTTGATCAGGTCGTTGAGACCGTCGACGCAGTTGTGGCAGCTCGTGACCACCACCTTGGCGCCGGTGGCGCGGATCTGATCGGCCTTGATCTTAGCCGATTGCAGGCGCCGCGGGGTGTACTCCGACATCGACATGGCGCCGCCACCACCGGTGCAGCAGAAACCTTCGGCCCGGTTCGGGTACATCTCCTGGAAGTCCATCGACACGAGCCTCAGGAGCTCTCGCGGCTCCTCAAAAAAGCCGCCGCTGCGAGCGTTGTTGCACGAGTCGTGGAAGGTCATCTTCTCCGGGTTCTTGGTCGGATCGACCTTGATCCTGCCCTCCCTGACGTAGTTGAGCATGGTCATGACCGAGCTCTCCATCGGCACCGGTTCACTCTCACCCGCCCAGTTGACGCCCTCAAAACGGGTCGAGCGGAAGCCGTGCCCGCATTCGGAGATCACGATCTTGTCGACACCGAGCTCGCGCGCCTTCTCGTACTCCCTCTTCGCGCATGCCCCACCGAGGCCGTCGTCGCCCGAGAACAGCCCGAAGTTGGTGTTGTCCCAACCTTCGGTCGGCATGGTCCAGTCCTCACCGGCCGCCCAGAAGATCAGCGCCGCCTCCTTGATGGTCCGCGGGTCGTACTTCACCTCGCGTGGGTTGATGCAGTACATGACCTTGGCGCCCTGCTTTTCCATCGGGATCTCGGCCTCGCTGTGGCCGAGATCCTCCTCGAGCTCTTCCGACATCCACTCGATGGTGTCGATGTAGTCCTCCTTGAGGACGCCCATCTGGTTGCCGATCTCCCACTGGTCCTTGGAGACCACCCGCACGCCCTCTGGCATCACGCCGACGTGCGACAGCAGACCGCGCATGATGCGGTTCAGGGTCGCGGTGTCGACGCCCATCGGGCAGCTCAGGGTGCATCGGCGGCAGTTGGTGCAGGTGCCGAACGCGATGTCCTTGAGCGTTTCGAGATCGTCGTCGCTCAGGGGCACCTTGTCGGCGCCGACCCACCACGGGAAGACGCTGCCGGTCCAGTCGTGGTTGGCCTTGAAGAGCTTGCGCACCTGGTCGGCCTTGTATGACGGGGTCATCTTGTGGTCGTCGGGGAAGGCGAGCACGTAGTGACACGACTCGTCGCACATCCCGCAGTGGACGCAGCCGACGAGCGAGCCCACCACCTGGCGGTTGAGCTTCTTCGCCAGTTGCTCTTCCATCATCTTGATCTTGTGGGTCTTTGCTTGATTCGCCACGGTAATCTCCTATCCCCGTGCGACCGGGTAGCTGCCGCGATGACCGAGCGCGCGGCCGATGTAGATGCGGGTGAATGGGTAGTAGAGGTAGTGCGAGATCTTCGAAAACGGCACGTAGAGCAGGAAGAAGCTCGTCAGGTAGAGGTAGACGATCTGAAAGATGTCGCTGGTCACTCCCCATATCCCCATCAGGTAGGCCTGCGTGGCCGCCCCGATCGCGAACCACACGGTCAGCATGAAGAGCGAGAAGTAATCGTCCGGGGTGCTGATCAGGCGCATCAACGGCCGCAGCGTTCTCCGCGCGATCCGGTACAACGACACCAGAAACGCGGCGACGATGAAGAACATCACCGTCCACCCCACGACTGGGACGCGCAGGAAGTCGGGCGCGATGGTGCTGACAAAGGCGAGGGTAATTCCGGCCACCACGCCGAGGTGGAAAAGGACGAAGCTGAGGTAGAAGACGAAACCCTTGGGCTTGCGGGTGCTCTCCATCGACCACGGCATGGCGACGTTAAAGAGCGAGTAACGCGCCCCTTTCTTCTTGTTCGACTGCGCAGGATTGCCGGGCGCCGACTTGTCCTTGCCCAGATTGAACGACAACAGCCAGCGGATCCGCAAGGTATAGACGATTACCATCACCACGAGGGCGATCCAGTGGACGACCTCGGCGGTGTGCAGTGCAGGGCTCACCTCGTGCATCTCAAGCTCCTTCCTCGATCTGTGCCTTGAAGGGATCGAACTCTCGATTATCGGGCGCCGCGATCAGCACCTCCTGGAGGGTGCTGCCGTTGGCCAGGTGTTCGGTGATGGTCTCCACCATCACCCTCGAGCAGAGGTCGAGCGGGACCTGGTAGAGACCGGTGCCCATGGGCGAGAATGCCAGACGCTTGACACCCTTCTCCTCCGCTCGAGCCAGCGCTGACTGGACCGTCTTGCGAAGCTTGCCCTCCTCGTCCTCCTCTCGAAACTTGGGGCCGTTGGCGTGAATGATCCAATCGGCCTTGAGGATGCCGGCCTCGGTCACCACCGCCTCCCCGGTCGGGCAGCTACCGATCTCGTCGAGCTCCTTCTGGATGACGATGCCGCCGCGCTGTTGGATCGCGGCGCCGAATCCCGAACCCAGCTTGAGGTCCTCCGTGACGTCAAAAACGAAGGCATCGACCTCCATCTCGGTGATGTCCTCGCGTACCAACCGTAGACTCTTGTCGCCAATCTTTCGCTCCACCATTTTTCAATCCTCCCGATTTCTCATGCCTGTCGATCCTTGTTTCCTCCACCGAAGGCAACCAGCTGGCTCGCCAACCCCTCGCCGGTTTCGCGCATCCAGCTCGGATCTGCCAGATCGGCCAGGGTGAACTCCTCCAGTACCTCGGCGATGCGCTGGTTGATCAACGCATAGACGACGCGGCACTCGCAGTAGTCGGCTCGCGGGCACGCCTCCGGCTCGTCAATACAATCGACGACGCAGACCGGCCCAATAGTGGCCTCGATGATCTGCCGGATGGTGATCTTCTCGGCCGGAACGAACAGCTTGTAGCCACCGTGGCGTCCCGCCACCCCGCGCACGAGACGGGCGCCGCGAAGGGCCAGCGCCACCTGTTCGAGATAGCCGTGAGAGATGCCGGTGCGCTCTGAGACCGAGGCCAGGCTGACCGGAGTGTCCTGGGCGCCGTGGCGTGCAATGTCGAGCATCATTCGCAGTGCGTATCGGCCACGGGTCGAGATCTTCATTACGTTTTGAAGATAAACCCACTATTCATAGTTGTCAACTAGGAGTTACACAATGAATAGCTATTCTCAATCTCAGGTCTCATCTTCGTTGCCGTCATTGGTCGAGGGTGTTATCGTGTTCACGCGGGAGCTGCCCGCCAGCCCGGTCTTCTCACCGGGCTCGCCCGGTCTTCTCACCGGGTTTCGTAGCGAGGGCGGCGAAGGGTAGTCAGATGTTGGGGTTTTCGCGAATTGGGCGACGCAGGCGTAGTCGCACTACGTTGCGGCGGCCGCGTCGCACCGCC
>JAIVTZ010000329.1:0-5000 GCA_049188105.1 Deltaproteobacteria bacterium
TCGAAGGGAATGGGGACTTTCGGCTGTCGAAGGCGGGAATCGAACGGCAGATTCGGGAGATGCCGAGCTGCGGCATCAGCGGCCTGTCAAACTCGTTGTGCTACGGTGCCGCTATGTGGTTGAGGTTGTTCCTCCGTACTCTTCCTTTCGCCGCAGTGTGTCTTCCGATGCTGGCGTTCGCGCAGGGCGTGACTCCTGAGGACGGCGGCTACAGGCTGGGCGTTGGAGATGTCATCGAGGTCGAGGCCTATCAGGAAGAAGAGATTTCCGGCAGGTTCACGGTCAATGCAGCCGGAACCGTCACCTACCCATTGCTCGGTTCAGTGGCGGTGGCGGGAAAGACGCCGGCCGAGGTTGTCGACCTCTTGGAGTCGCTGCTGGAAAAGGACTACTACGTCGATGTCCAACTCAAGATCGCCGTCGCCGTGTTCGCCTCGCAGCCGGTGACGTTGCTCGGCCAGGTGCAGAATCCGGGCACCTATTATCTCGAGGGCCGGATGACCCTGACGGAGCTCCTCGCCAAGGCCGGCGGTTTGAAACCTACTGCGGGACCGGTCCTCGAGCTGCGGCGGACCGCTCGCGGCGACGGCGAGGGCGCCCCCCCTCCCATGGATTTTCCCACATCGAAGCTCCTCACGGGCGAGGTCGGTCGGGACGTCATCCTTCAGGCCGGCGACGTGCTCTTCGTCTCGGCCAAAAAGATCTTCTTCATCTCGGGTGAGGTGGCCCGTCCAGGTCAATACGAGATTTCTCTTGGATTGACCCTCATGCAGGCGATCTCGCAGGCCGGCGGAGTCGGCAAGTTCGCCTCGCAGGCGATCGAGGTTCACCGCGATGTCGACGGGGAAAAACAGATCCTCAGCTTCGATCTGTCCCAGATTCGAAAGGGTCGTATGGGCGACCCGGCAGTCCTTCCGGGCGACGTGGTATTCGTCAAGCGAAGGTTCTTCTAGTTTCTTCAAAACCCACACCCCACAGCTCATCTGCCCCCTATCTCTTCGCCGGGTCGGGGTAGACTGGGCGGCATCATGCGGAGGTGTTTATGAGCTATGAAAACCTGTTGATCGAAAACCGGGACGGAGTGCTCTGGGTGATCGTGAACCGGCCGGACAAACTCAACGCCCTCAACAAAATGACTATCTCCGAGCTCGACAACGCCATCACCGAGGCCGACCGGGACGAGGCGGTTCTGGCCGTTGTCATTTCAGGCGCTGGAGAGAAGGCCTTTGTCGCGGGTGCGGACATCGGCGAGCTCAACACTCTGGGCCCGGTGGAGGCGAAGGCGTTCTCCCTTCGTGGTCAGGCGGTCTTCGATCGCATCGAGCGGCTGCCCAAACCGGTGGTGGCGGCGGTCAACGGCTTTGCTCTTGGAGGAGGGTGCGAGCTCGCGATGGCGTGCCACATCCGCATCGCCTCATCCAACGCGGTCTTCGGTCAACCGGAGGTCAAGCTGGGTCTGATTCCGGGATATGCCGGCACTCAGCGGCTGCCGCGGTTGGTGGGAAAGGGGCGCGGTCTCGAAATCTTATTGACCGGGCGTAACGTGAGCGCGGAAGAAGCGGAACGCATCGGTCTGGTCACCTCGGTGTGCGACCAGGCCGAGCTCGTCGCGACCGTGGACAAACTGCTGGGAAAAATTCTGGCAAACGGACCGCTCGCGGTAAGCCACTGCATCGAGGCGGTGAATCACGGGCTCGACCTCCCGTTCGAGGATGGCTGTCTTCTCGAGGCTGCTCTCTTTGGTATCGGAGCGGCGAGCGAGCAGATGAGCGAAGGAACATCGGCCTTTCTGGAGAAGCGCAAGCCTGAATTTCGGTCCTGATCGGGGCGGCGCAGGAGCTTCTGGCGAGTTGTTTCAGTTTTTCTTGATCGAGACGGCGAGGCTGAGTAGTATTCTTGGAACGGGAGAATCTACCCGCGCTTGTCGCTGACTTCCGTGACGAGGGCGGCGAAGGGTACTGGAATGATGGGATTCTCGGGAAATGTGGACCGGGGCTGACGAGGAGGTCGGTGGACCATAAGAATGCGCCGCCGCGCCCGATCAAGGTTGTCGACCGCCGGAAATTCACGGCGGACGGCGACCCGCGCGAGGATTCCGGCGCATCCCGGAAGACCGTCGAGGAGGAGCATCCCGTCGATCCCGGCGCGAATACCCCGGAAACACCGGCTGTGGACCCGGCCGCAGGCCAGGCTTCTGAAGCACCGCCGACCGACATCGAGATCTCGCCTCTGTTCCTGGAGCTGATCACCATGCTTGCTCAGCAGGCGGAGCTGATGCTCGTCGGAGCGGAGGATCTGCCCGCACAGCCCGCAGAGGCCAGACGGCTGATCGACTACCTCGCGGTGATCGAAGAGAAGACCAAGGGAAATCTGTCGGCAGACGAGGCGCGAGCCCTCTCCGAGGTCGTGTTCCAACTTCGATCAGAGTTTCTGCAGAGAACGTGATGATGCGGCGTTTTCTCCTTGTGCTGATCATGGCCACGATGACCTCGACCCTCACGTACGCCAATTTACTGGACACCTGGCAGGAAATTCAGGAGAGTCTTGTGGCCGGTGATACTGCGGCGATGGAGCGGGCCGTCAGGTTGCTCGAGGAGCAGGCAGCCGAGCTCGAGGTCTGGCGGATGACCGCCTTTGCCGGTGCGCTGGTTGCCTGGGCCGAGGCCAACCCCGGAGCCAACGCCAAGACAGCCGTTCGATCCGCCAAGCGATTGGATCCCCGGTACCCGCCGATCTACTTTCTCGAAGCGAGATGGGACCGGGAGCGGGGATCCTTGACATCTGCGGTTCGAAACTACCTCAGGGGCTGGATCGCCCTTCTCAGGTACGAGCCATCTCGTCGCGCTGTCGATATCTGGTTGACGCTCTGGTTGACGCTCTCGTTGACGCTCGCCCTGCTCGTCATGATGGTCGTGGTGATCCTTCGCCATATTCGTGCGCTGATTTTCGACCTGCGTCAGCTCGGCGGCCGGTTGTTCCGCCCCGCCAACGCCTGGGTGTTCGCCGTCGTTGTTCTCCTGCTGCCGTTGTTCGCGGGTCTCGGGCCGTTATGGTTGGTCGTGTATTTGTTTGCGATGAGCTGGGTCTACTTGAGCCAGGCGCTGAGAATCTGGGCGTTCGCAACATGCGTGGTGTTGGCTCTGGTGGCTCCAACCCTCGCGTGGGTGCAGACGGACGCGCTCAAATATCCGCCGCTCACGACCCGCGTCGGCACCATCCTCGACGAACGCCAAGCGGATTTCTCGATCTTGCGGGAGTTCTCGAATCTCGAAACGGAGCTCGAGGACCTCGCGTCGTACCACATGATCATGGGTGAGCTTTTTCGAATGCACGGCGAGCCGGTGCTGGCCAAGGTGCAGTTTCAGAAGGCGATTCTCCTTGATCCGGATCGGGCGCGGCCCCTGATCTTCGTTGCCAACCGCTATATGGAGGAGGGGAACACCAAGCGGGCGATCCAACTCTTCAACCAGGCTCTCGAGAAAGAGGAGAACGCATTCGCCTATAACAACCTGTCATTGGCGTTCGATCTCAACCGGCAGTTTCAGGAGGGTGACACCGCGCGGGCCAAAGCGCGCGGGATCGCGGGTCGGGGATCCGGCCAAATAGGCCTTCGGGGGCTGGATCCACGGATTCGATACCCGCGGCTCAGCAGCAAGGACGTGGAGCGCCTGAGCGCCGAAATGTCTCCGGATCAGAAACTGACCGCCGGGCGGCCCCGGTTTTCGCTGGTTCCGATCAAACAGCTGGTGTCGCCTCTCTCTCTGGTGTTCGCCGTTGGCGGATGCGTGGGGTTGGTGATTCTGCTGTACCGCCTGCGGGCATTCCCCGCGGCGCGCGAGTGTACGAGGTGCGGTAAGTTGTACCGACTCGAGTCGGGTTTCGGCGAAAGCGCAGTCAACTGCTCTCAGTGCGTCTCCGTCTTCCAGAAGAAGGATGTCGTCTCCATCGAACAGCAGACGGCCAAGCTGAAGCAGATCAAGAGCTGGGAGTGGTGGAGTTCGGTGGTCCGTAGGGTCGGCGGGTTCTTGATTCCTGGCAGCAGCGATCTGTTGCACGGTCGGGTCGTCCGGGGAATGACCGTCGGGTTCCTGACGTCCTTCTTCCTGACCGGAGCCCTGATCTGGGTGCCGATGTTCCTACCTCGAATCGAGGGGCTGGCGGCCTCGCGGAGCCTTGAAATCACTCTGCTGGCGCTGTGCGGGTTACTGGCCTTGAGGTCTGGCACGTCCGCTTGGAATCGAAGGTAACGGCATGGCGCTGGAAGGCACTCTCCGGGACTTCTCGTTCGCCGATATTCTGCAGTTGATCTCACTGCAGCGAAAGACCGGGGTTCTGACCCTTCGCACCGACGAGAATCTGGTGACGGTGTCGTTCCAGGAAGGGTGCATTGTCGGAGCCTCCACCCTCAACCAGCACACCGAAGACATGATCGGGCTCATCCTCCTCAAGCGGGGAGAGGTGAGCCAGGCGGATCTTGACAGCGCGCTCCGGCGCCAAGAGGAGACGCTGCAACGGCTCGGGCGGATTCTCATAGATCACCACGTCGTGCCGATAGAGACGGTTCGGGTGGCGCTTCAGCAGCAAATCCTTCAGATCATGTACCGGGTGTTCAGGTGGTCGGATGGCGAGTATCACTTCTCGCAGGAGACCGAAATCGACTACGACCGCGACCTGCTGCAACCGATGGCCGCCGACTCCATCATCATGGAAGGCGCGAGGATGACCGACGAGTGGCCGTTCATCGACCAGCGCATTCCGGACCGAGACGTGGTGTTCCGCAAGGTGGATCCGGTGCGAAACCTCGAGGTCGTGCGGTCAGGCGACGACTTCATGGATGATCTCGAGTTCAACTTCGGCGGCGGTGAGAGCTCGGCGCCCGAAGCGCTTCCGGATCATCAAATTACCGACAACCAGATGGCGGTGTACCCGCTGGTCAACGGAATCGATTCGGTGAATGAGATCATATTCGAGAGCACGCTGATCGAGTTCGAAACCTGCAA
>JAIVTZ010000330.1:0-5000 GCA_049188105.1 Deltaproteobacteria bacterium
AACCAGAGGAAGAACGGGGCGCCGAGAAAAGCCGTGATCACCCCCACCGGCAGCTCGGCGGGAAAGAGCACGAGCCGGGCCGCGGTGTCGCAGAGGACGAGAAAGGCGCCGCCGAAGAGGACCGACGCGGGCAGCAGCACGCGGTGGTTCGAGCCCACCACGAGGCGGCAGATATGGGGCGCCATCATGCCGACAAAGCCCACCGGCCCGCAGGCGGCGACGACACCGCCCACCATCACCGAGGTGGCGAGAAACAGCAGGGTGCGGGTCGGCGCCACCGCAACGCCGCGGCTGGCCGCGATCTCCGAACCGGTGGCCAGGAGGTCGAGCTCGCGCGCATGCCAGATGACCACCGCCCCGCCGACGGCGACCACGGGAGCCATGTGCAGGACGGTGCCCATGTCGACCCCGCCGAGGCCGCCCATCAGCCAGCGAACGATGCGGTAGGAGTCACCGAGCGACGCGGTGTACTGGGTAAAGAGAATCAGGCTCGAAAAGAAGAAGTTCATGGCAACACCGGCGAGCAGTAATGTCGTCGACGAGAGCTCGGGCCGCAGGCGGGTCAGAACCCACACCACGCCGACCGCCAACAGTGCTCCAGCAAAGGCCGCCACCGAGGTAGTGGAAAGGCCGACCACTACCAGCGATAGACCGAATCGGCTCGCCAGCGCCACCCCGAGCGAGGCGCCGCTGGCGACGCCGAGGGTATAGGGGGTGGCCAGCGGGTTGCGGAAGATCGCCTGGAACACTGCGCCGCCGAGGGCCAAACCGGCGCCGCCGACAAATGCCGCCAGAGCCCTCGGTACGCGAATCTGCCAGAAGATGATGGCCGCCGGATCGGTTCCCCCGAAGTCGGCCAGCACCGACAGCGGCAGCGCCTGGCGGCCAACGAGCGGCATCGCGGCGAGCGCGATGGCGGCCAATCCACCGAGAATCACCAGGCGGAGAGAGGTCTTCACGACCCGTTCCTCGCCGGCAGCACCACTGGCAGACCACGGTGGCCGCCCGCGATCAGCCGGAATTCTGCATCGTAGATCGCCGCCAGAATCTCCGAATCCAGGAGATCCGCCGGTTTCCCGGTCGCAGCCACCCTCCCATCCTTGAGGGCGAGCACCCAATCCGAGGAGGCGACGGTGCTGTTGAGGTCGTGAGTCACCGCCACCACCGTCAGACCCTGGTCGTGGTTCAAGCGGTCGAGGAGGTCGAGTATCTGCACATGGTGGCGGTAGTCGAGAAAGCTCGTGGGCTCGTCCAGCAGCAGGACCGAACCGCCCTGGGCGAGGGCCGCGGCGATCGAGGCGCGCTGCCGTTCACCGCCCGACAGCGAGGACATCGTGCGGTCGGCAAGCTCGGCCACTTCGGTCAGCTCCATGGCTCCGGCCACCGCTTCCGCATCGGCCTCGGTGAGGGCAGCCCACGCACTGATGTGGGGATAGCGCCCCATCTCGACAAAGGACCGGACCGAGTAGTCGAGCGGTCCGGCGTCCGGCTGCGGTACGTAGCTCACGATTCGAGCCAGCTCGCGACGAGAAAAATCGGCGATAGGACGGCCGTCAATCAGCACGCGACCAGCGGAAGGCTCGAGAATTCCGTCGAGACACCGCAAAAGGGTGGATTTGCCGGCGCCGTTGGGTCCGATCACGGTGAGGAACTCGCCCCTGGCCACCGTCATCGAGACCTCGTGCAGAATCTCGGCCTCACCGAGCACGATGCTCAGATCCTCGGTGACGATGGCGGCGCCGCTCACTCCGCCCCCCACTCCAGCTCGGGGTGGAGCGCCCGCGCCACCGCCTCCACCATCTCGGGCAGCCGCGGTCCCGGCACCACCACGTGGTCCCCCTCGAGCACGCTCACCCTGTGCTCTCGGACCGCCCGCAGCTCCGACAGGCGCCGCCACCCTGCACGCACTTCATCGAGGTCGAGGTTCCGTTCCCCGACCCCCGCGATCACATCGAGCACGACATCCGGATCGAGGGCCGTGAGACCCTCCCGCGACAGCTCCGGGTAGCGCGCGACGCCCCCGTCGACGGCGTTGACGCCGCCCGCGATCCGCAACACACCATCGTAGAAGGTATCGCGCCCGGCGACCCAGACGCTTCGCACCGCACCCCCTCCGATCTGGTGACCGACGACCACCAGGGTGCGCGGGCGCGGGGCGCCGGCTACGGTCGATGCGACCTTCGCCAGCCGATCCTCGAGCTTCGATCGAAGGGCCGTTCCCCGTTCGGGCACGCCGCATGCCTCGGCCACGGTTGCAACGGATTCGAGCACCGCGTCAACGTCGTGTTGGTCAATCTCGAGGACCCGGATACCGAGCGACTGGAGCCTCCGCTTGTTCTCGTGGCTCGAAGGAATCACCACCACCAGATCGGGCTCGAGCAACACGATGGCCTCGAAGTTCGGGTCCAGGTGGCCGCCGACTCTCGGCAGAACGCGGGCCTCAGCCGGATAGGCACAATAGCGCGTGACCCCCACCACCCGATTGCCCAATCCGAGTGCAAAGAGGGTCTCGGTGAGGCTCGGCGCCAACGAGACGATGCGCTGCGGGATCGCGCCGGCGATCGACTCAGAAGGCGGAGTATCGGCACAGCCGGCGACCAGCAGGACGCCGGCAATGATGATCACGGCTGCACGAATTCGGTCCATCAATCTCCCAACACAAAATCCCGGACCCCACAGGGCCCGGGATGCCGTTTTCCATCCGCGGTCTATCGGTGTGAAACCGACCCCAAACCGCGAGGGCGGCGCCACAAACCTCGGGTCGGGTCTTCTGGCTCCCGGATCATCCTCCAGCCGACCCTTCCCATGATCGTCAGATCACAGTGGCTTCGTCGACCTTCGTCCCCGGTCACAGCGGCGGGTCCGCGACGGATTCACACCGTCTTCCCCACACCCAAGGCAGATAGAGTCTACCGACGCCGCGACAAACGATCAAATCGCCGTTCCCCGGATTGATGCTCCCGGCTCGGTGTCTGTCGCCCGTTCCGGGCTTTTCAAATTTGAGATCGCGTGTTCCTGGGGCTGACGCCCCAGGCTATGGATCTGTCGCGCCTTCGGCGCTCAGAACCGTACTATCGAGCCGCGAAGCGCCGATTGAAGTACCAACCGCAGAGATCGAGACACTCCGAGGACCATCGATCTGCGACTGCCACGGCGGAGCCTGACGGGCGAAGCCGCGATGCGGCGGCTGGGGCGCCAGCCCCAGCAATTGATTCGAAATGACCGTCGAGCCGCGAAGCGGCGACATACTCTTAGCCTGGGGCGTCAGCCCCAGGAAACCTGGTCGTCCAAATTCGTCAAGCGCCGAAGGTGCGACAGATCAAAACCGGCACCGGGTGGCCGGGCGGCATTCCGAATTCCCTCCCCTACTGATCGATCACCGTCAACGGGATGGTCGTGGCGTCATTTGTTCCCGGAAAGGCGGTGGTGCCGTCGATCACGGCGCCGTAGGCCCAGACCTCACAGCCGGAGGTCAGCACCTCCACCGTGGCGCAGGCGTCGTTTCGGGAGCCGGTGCCGGTTTCGGCGAAGACGTCGTCGATCTGATCGAAGCTGTATGAACCGAGGGTTCTGGTCTCGGCCGAGCCCGCCGTCGCCCCGCCAACGGCCTTCGCCCTCACCCGACTCTGGCAGGACCTCCTCGAGAGGTTGACCAATCCGAAGTCGGTGCAACAATCGTTAATTCGCTTGGGCCGCCCACCCCCATCCCTTAGTTGCAGCTGAAGGTCGTCTTGTCTCGGGTAGTGATGGGGAAGCTCCCCGACTGGCGGTTCCGCGTGAAGGTCTGGGTATTTCCCGTTACGGTGTCACGCACCGTGATATTCCACCCCGCATCGGTGAACCCGCCGAGCCAGACCCACCAGGTCCCCGTCAGGCGACACCCGTCCGCTATCCGCATGACGATCTGGATCCCCGAGGGGTTGTTCTGGAAGCCGGCCGTGGCATTGATGTCCTCGACAAGCGTCCAGATCAAGGGCTGCGTCACCGGCGGGTTCGAGAAGTCGGTCCAGGTCCCGACGAACTCGAAGCGCCCGTTGCGCAGACAGACGACGCCATTTTCGAGATCCTGGACGCAGGAACCTCCGCCACCGCCAGTCTGCTGGAGGGTGGCGCGGAGCATGTAATTCCCGGCGGGCGACAGTGCAAGCCCGGTAATGCCGGTGTTGGAACCGAAGCTGTGGGCGGAGGAGCCGGCACTATCGCGGTCCATGTTGAAGTCCTCGCCCGCCCACATCGGGTCGCCGCGGTTAACCAGCCAGAAGTCACCGTTTAGGGTGACCGGTGATGACAGCGTGACCTCGTACCAGTCGCCGAGTTCACCATCGCCGGTCCGGATGGTGCCCTGACCCAGGACTACGCTGTCGTCAGGCTGACCTCCGGAATCGGGGTAGATGAAGACCTCGTTGGGCCATGGCCCGCCCTCCCACGCCTCTTGATTTCCCGCGCAGAAACCGGTGATCTGGGTGTTCCCGGGCGTGAAGCCGAAGTCAGCGAGCTCGAACTTCACCCCATACATGTTGTCAGGGTTCCCTGCCCCGGCGCCCTGGAACCATAGGGTGCCCGCCCAGATACCGTTGTCGTAGTAAGCGTTTCCGCAGTCAGAGGTGCCGCCACCTCCGCCGCCACCAACGTTGGCGCCGTCGACGAACAGGGTGCCGGTGCTCGAGGGGTCGAGCCAGTTGCTTAGCCGCGTGCTGTCGGTCCCGCCGCCGGTCCAGTGCCTGGAAAAGCGGCCGTACCAGTCGGGCTCGTCGGGACCGTAATCACCGTTGACTTCGCAGGCCGCATACCCACCGCTCAACGTGGCCACGCATCGTCCAGTTGCCTCGTCGAAGAGACAGGCGCCCGACGAGCCAGCCTCGGTGGTGCCGTCGTCCCAGTTTCCAATGCGGAAATGGTCGCCGTCACCGGGTGACACATCTTGGAGATACGAGGTAACGGTGGGCGGGTCGTCGTCAAAGCTAATTGACTTTTCGTTCCCGGACGGATGGTGAATAGTG
>JAIVTZ010000331.1:0-4993 GCA_049188105.1 Deltaproteobacteria bacterium
CGAGGATCCACCCCGAGAGCACGATGTGGTACCAAGGGATCTCGCCCGAGTGCATCCACGCCTTGACGATGGTGTAGAAGGCCCAGGTACGGATGATGTCATGCGCCTGGGGCCGGATATCCATCGGGAAGAGGCTTTTGTGGCGTTCCTCGTCGGTTCCCCAGTGGCTCTGGATCTGCGGCGTCAACGACGAGGTCGCCCAGGTGTCCATGACATCCGGCTCGGCCGTGAAGCCATCGATGACATCGCGTTGATCCGACGAATATCCAGGGGGGGTGTCGGTGAGGGGATCCATCGGAAGGCTTGCCGCGTCGGCGTAGATCGGCCGCGAGAAATCCGGCTCGCCATCCGAGCCGACCACGTACCAGATCGGGAACGGAACGCCGAAATAGCGTTGGCGTGAAATGCACCAATCCTGGTTGAGCCCCTCGACCCAGTGGGTGTAGCGGGTCTTCATGTGCGCCGGGTGCCACTGGATCTTGTCACCCTGGGCCAGCAGCGCCTCTTTGTGCTCGAGGATCTTGATGAACCACTGGCGGGTCGGCACGAATTCCAGCGGCCGGTCGCCCTTTTCGTAGAATTTGACCATCTGGTCGGTCGGCCTGAGGTCCCCGACCAGGGCAGCCCCGCCTCCGGGGAATGACCCTTCTTCGGCCAGCAATTCGGCCGTCTTCTTCTTGGCCTGCTTGGCGGTCAAACCGGCGATCTGATCGTAGGCCGCCTGTGCGGCTTCCGTATTGACGCTCTCAAACGGCGCCTGTCCGAAGACGACCGGCACCAGCCTGCCATTGCGACCGATCAACTGCTTGACCGGCAGCCGACTCTGTTTCCACCACTCGACGTCCATCGCGTCGCCGAAAGTGCAGACCATCAAGATGCCGGTGCCCTTCTCGGGGTCAGCGTGCTCCGCGGCCAAAATCGGCACCCGGGCGCCGAACAGCGGCGTAATGGCGTATTTCCCGAACAGCGACTGGTAGCGCTCGTCGTCCGGGTGGGCAACGACGGCAATGCACGCGCCGAGAAGCTCGGGGCGGGTCGTTGCGACCGACAGCTCGCCCCCGTCTTCTACTGCAAAACGAATGTCGTGGAACAGACCCTGCTGCGGCCGGTCCTCGACCTCCGCCTGTGCCACGGCTGTCTGGAAATCGATGTCCCACATCGTGGGCGAATCGATGTTGTAGATCTGGTCCTTCTCGACCAGATCGAGGTAGGACAGCTGCGAAATCTTCCGGCTGAGGTCGTCGATCGTCGCATACTGCTCATCCCAATCCAGGGACAGGCCCAGACGTCGCCACAGATGCTCGAAGGCCTGCTCGTCCTCGGCGGTCACCAGACCGCACGCCTCGATGAAGTTGCGGCGCGAGACCTCCTCGATCTCCTTGCGCTTGCCGCCTTTGGGATCCGGCTTCCAGTCCGGGTCGTACGGCAGGTGGGGGTTGCAGCGGATGCCGAGCAGGTTCTGCACCCGGCGCTCGGTGGGCAGCCCGTTGTCGTCCCAACCCATGGGGAAGGCGATGTTCTTGCCGGTCATCCGCTGATAGCGCACCAGCAGATCCTGGTGGGTGTAGCTGAAGACGTGGCCGACGTGGAGCGAGCCCGAAACCGTCGGCGGCGGGGTGTCGACGACGAAGGTCCGATCGCGAGGCACGGTGGGGTCCCATCGGTAGATCCCCCACTCGTCCCAACGCAGCCGCCATTTCGCCTCGACCTCGAGGTGCTTGTACTTCTTGGGGATCTCGACCTCAGGCACAGACGTCCTCCGCCTCGGTAAAAGCGAAGACCGCATCCTCGACCCGCACCCGGTCTGGGGTGACCCAGCCGCCCACGGCCCCGGTCGGGCCGAGGACCGCGGCCATGATCTCGTCACCTTCGCCAAAGAGCTCGCGTTCCTCGGCTTCACTGAGAAGCTCCGGATTCCTGACCCACACCACGACGCGGTCCTCCTCGATCTTCGCCGCATCGAGTGCGTTGGGCAGAAACCCGCGAACCAACGGCTCATCACCGCGGACGAACATCACCGTGCCGCCGGCGCGATCCGGGGGCCCGCCTGCGAGCCAAACCTCGAGCGATGGGCGGTCTATCACCTCAACGAGCCACGGTCCCATCTCAACTCTCCGTCATCAGGATTTGCCGCGGCGTGCGGCCGCAGCGTCGGCAGATGATACCACCGGGCGAATTCGGAATTCGGAATTCGGAATTCGGAATGCCATTTCAACCCCCAGATGTTCCTCGGAAGTCGTTTTGATTGATGGATTTCGTTCATCCGAGAGCTCGCCGAGAAAACACCACAAATGCTCCAGTCGCTTCGGCCTACCGCTTGACAATGGCGTTCGGCTCCGTTCTCCTATGGGCCGCATGGCGGACACAAAACCTCTGATCATCGTCGAGTCACCGGCGAAAGCGCGGACCATCTCCCGGTTCCTGGGCCCGGACTGGGTGGTGGAGTCATCCATCGGCCACATTCGCGACCTGCCCCCGAATGCGGACGAGATCCCCAAGAAATACAAGAAGGAGTCGTGGGCGCGGCTCGGAGTCGACGTCGACAACGACTTCGCACCACTCTATGTGGTGCCCAAATCCAAGAAGGAGCAGGTCAAGAAGCTCAAGGCGAAGCTCAAGCAGGCCTCCGAGCTCTACCTGGCGACTGACGAGGATCGCGAGGGCGAGGCCATCGCCTGGCATCTCGTCGAGGTGCTCAAACCCGAAATCCCGGTCAAGCGGCTGGTTTTCCACGAGATCACCAAAGCCGCCATCGATCACGCCATGTCGACGCCGCGCGACATCGACAGCCGCCTGGTGGCGGCGCAGGAGACCCGTCGCATCCTCGATCGTCTCGTTGGTTACGAGGTGTCGCCGGTGCTGTGGCGCAAGCTCCGTCCGAAGCTGTCCGCCGGCCGTGTTCAATCGGTGGCGACCCGGCTCATCGTCGCTCGCGAGGAGGCGCGGATGCGCTTCGTCGAGTCGACGTTCTGCGGCATCGAGGCCACGCTGTCCGCGATCGGAGCTGAAAAGAGCTTCACGGCCCGACTCACCGAGCTCGACGGAACCAAGATCGCGGCGGGCAAGAACTTCGATCCGGAGACCGGCGAGCTCAAGGGCAAGGCCCAGGTCCTCGATTCCGAGCGGGCGAAGGCGCTGGCAATCACCCTTGAGAATGCGTCGTTTGAGGCCGTCGATATTACGGAGAAACCGTTCACCAACCGTCCCTACCCGCCCTTCATGACCTCGACCCTGCAGCAGGAGGCGGGACGCAAGCTGCGCTTCAACGCCAGGCGCACCATGCGGACGGCGCAGAGCCTGTATGAGAACGGCTACATCACCTACATGCGGACCGACTCCCTGACCCTCTCCAGCGAGGCATTGTCAGGCGCGCGCCACCAGGTGCGAGAGCTCTACGGCGCCGAGTACCTACCGGACAGCCCGCGGGTCTACCGGTCGAAGTCGAAGAGCGCACAGGAGGCGCACGAAGCCATCCGCCCGGCCGGCGAGCGCTTCCGAACCCCGGCGAGCCTCAAGTCGACCCTCGATGCCGACCAGTACCGGCTCTACGATCTGATCTGGAAGCGCACCCTCGCCTCGCAGATGAAGGACGCCACCGGCGTCCGCACCCAGCTCCGCATCGAGGCGCCGACCGAATCAGACGGAATCGCGACCTTTACGGCCTCGGGCAAGGTCATCACCTTCGACGGTTTCTTCAGAGCCTACGTTGCGGGCTCGGACGATCCCAAGGCTGAGGTTCCCGACCAGGAGACAATCCTGCCGCGGATCGCCCAGGGTCAACAGCTCCAGGTCCTGGAGATCGAACCGACCAGCCACACCACCCAGCCGCCGGCACGCTACACCGAAGCGAGCCTGGTCAAAGAGCTCGAGGCGCGCGGCATCGGCCGGCCCTCCACCTACGCCTCGATCATCCAGACCATCCAGGACCGCGGCTATGTCTGGCACAAGGGGCAGGCCCTGGTGCCGACGTTCACCGCCTTTGCGGTGGTGCGATTGCTCGAGCGCAATCTCCCCGATCTGGTCGATTACGACTTCACCGCCCGCATGGAGGACGAGCTCGACGCCATCGCCCGCGGCGAGCAAGAGGCCGCGCCGTGGCTGCACGACTTCTACTTCGGCATATCCGACGCCGACAACGGCCGCCGCCAGATCATGCGCATGGGGCTCCATGCCCTGGTCGCCACGGGTGACGAAATCGACCCCCGCGAGGCGTCGCGGATCACCATCGGCGAGACCCAGGAGGGCGAAAGGGTCGCGGTGCGTGTCGGTCGTTTCGGACCCTACGTGCAGGTCGGCGACAGCGGACTGCGCGCATCCGTTCCCGACGACCTGCCGCCCGACGAGCTCAGTCTCAACCGCGCCCTCGAGATGATCGACAAGGCCGCCGAAGGCGACCGCGCGATCGGCAACGACCCGGAGACGGGAAAGCCAATCTACGTCAAAGAGGGCCGCTTCGGACCGTACGTCCAGCTCGGCGACCGCTCAGATGGCGGCGACAAGCCCAAGATGGCCAGCCTGTGGAAGAGCATGTCGCCCGACGCCGTGACCCTCGAGCAGGCGATCATGCTGCTCTCCTTCCCCCGAGAAATCGGCAAGCACCCCGAATCGGGCGAGGCCATCACCGCCCAGGACGGCCGCTACGGCCCCTACCTCAAGATGGGCTCGGAAACCCGCAGTCTCGACAACCAGGAGCAGCTCGCCACCATCACCCTCGACGAGGCGGTGGCGAAGCTCAAAGAGCCCAAGAAGGGCCGCGGCCGCGGCGCCGCTGCGGTGATCGCCGATCTCGGCGCCCACCCAGAATCCGGTGACGCCATCCAGGTCAAGACCGGACGCTTCGGTCCCTACGTCACCGATGGCACCGTCAACGCCACCGTCCCAAAGGGCACCGACCCCGAAAAGGTCGACCTCGAGCAGGCCCTCGAGCTGCTCGCCAAGCGCGAGGCCAAGCTCCGAGCGCAGGGCAAGGACCCGAGGGCGAAGAAGACGCGGC
>JAIVTZ010000332.1:0-4989 GCA_049188105.1 Deltaproteobacteria bacterium
CAGCCCGCACCTCTCACCGAGTTTCACGGCGATGGCAGCGAAGGGTAATCAGTTCTCAGGAGAACGAGTCATGACGATTGGACACATGATCGAGCGCCGAAGGCGCGATAGATACATAGCCTGGGGCGTGAGCCCCAGGAGGGAGGACCGCCCAATACGACCAGCCCTGGAGGGGCGACAGATCGCGGTTGCGGCGTGAGCCGCAGCTACGTTTATTCGATTGTCTGTCGCCGCTTCGCGGCTCTTTGTTTTTTCCAATCGTCTTCCTGGGGCTCACGCCCCAGGCTATGAATATGCCGCCGCTTCGCGGCTTCGTACATCGCACTACGCCGTGACAAGTCGCGGCGGGCTCGACCCACCCGGAAGCTGGTGAGAAATGCAGGCCAGGAATGTCCCGACGGCTCCACCCCATGCGGTGTTTGGAGAGGCCGGGTTGCTTTTTGGAGCACATTATGAGAAACTCTCGCAGTTGTCCGGTGGACCAACGCCGACAGGTGAGGGTTTTCCGTGACAGCGCACAATCCTCGCAGGCCTCTCCTGGCCTGGACGGCAGCCTCTCCGGCAAGTCTCCCGTTCCCCACAATCAGCCGGAATGAAACAGCGGGCTACCCGTCTCGATGGCTGTGCGTCCGCAGAAAGAACGAGATCTCTGTGTACTTTTCAAACTTCAATTTCCACCCCGCAATTCAGCGCGGGATCGACGATATGGGCTTCACCGAGCCCACCCCCATCCAGCGGGACGCCATCCCGCCGGCCGCCGCCGGCCGCGACGTGCTCGCCTGCGCAATGACTGGAAGCGGCAAGACCGCCGCCTTCGTGCTGCCGATCCTGCAGCGGATGGCCGGCAGCCGCGGCGGCCGCACCCGCGCCCTGATTCTCACCCCCACCCGCGAGCTGGCGTCGCAGATCCATGAGCACATCGAGGCTCTCGCGCGCCACACCCCGGTCAAGGCCGCAACCGTCTTCGGCGGCGTCAAGCCAGGCAAGCAGGAGCAGGCGCTGCGCGCGGGCGTCGACATCGTTGTCGCCACTCCGGGCCGCCTGCTCGACCTCATGAAGCACCCCTGGGCGCGCTTCGAGCACCTCGAGTTCCTGGTCCTCGACGAGGGGGACCGCATGCTTGACATGGGGTTCCTGCCCGATGTTCGCCGAATCCTCGCCCAGCTGCCTCGCGAGCGGCAGACCATGCTGTTTTCGGCCACGCTGCCGCGACCCATCGTCCAGCTGAGCCGCGACTTCCTGAAGGATCCGGTACGAATCGATGTCGAGCGCCGCTCGCAGCCGGCGACCGGCATCAACCACGCCATCCTCCCGGTGCCCGAGCAGCTGAAGACAAACCTCCTGCGGGAGATGCTGGAACGGGGTGAGGTCAAGACGGCGCTGGTGTTCACCCGCACCAAGCACCGCGCCAACCGCCTCGCCGAAAAACTGACCCGGGCCGGCATCAACTGCGACCGGATCCACGGCAACCGCAGCCAACCGCAGCGCGAGGCCGCGCTGGCGGCCTTCAAGCACGGGCGCATCCGGGTCCTCGTCGCCACCGACATCGCCGCCCGCGGCATCGACGTCGAGGCCCTGCCGCACGTCATCAACTTCGACACCCCCGCGCAGCCCGAGGATTACATCCACCGCGTCGGCCGCACCGCCCGCGCCGGCATGGTCGGCGACGCCCTCACCTTCGCCTCGCCCGCCGAGCAGCCGCTGGTCGCTGCCATCGAGCGCGCGGTGGGCCGCAGGCTGGACCGGCGGCGTCTCGAGGGATTCGATTACAAGGCGCAGCCCGAAGGACGGCTCGAGATTCCTATCGGCGAGCGTATTGCCGCCATCCGTACCCGCAAAGCCGAGGATCGTGCCCGCGCCCGCGCAAAGGCCGGGCTGCGCACCCAGCGGGAAGCCAACCGAGGCTCCGCGAAGCCTCGCCACGGTGCTGACGCATCCGCGCGACCCGGCCGTTCACGCCGCCGCCGCTCGAAGAGCGCCCGCACCACACGAGCGGCATGACGGGAGAATAGGCGTAGGCGCCATCTCCGAAGATCCGAGGTGACCCAACGGCCGATTTCGGATCTCGAAACGGTTATCCGGTTGTTCTCGATGCCGGATCGCCCCGGATTACCTGAACGAGTGCTGGTTGGGTGGGTGGGCATTGAGAATTGAGAATTGAGAACTGAGAATTCGTCCTACACGACGATATTCACCAATCGTCCGGGAACCACGACCACCCGCTTCGGCGTCTTGCCCTCCATAAACCTCTGCGCATTCTCCGACGCCAGGGCCAGGAGCTCGAGCTCGTGCCTCTCGGTGTCGCGGGCGACCTGAAGCTCGTCGCGCTTCTTGCCGTTGACCTGGATGACGATGGTGATGGTCTCGTCCTTCACCAGCTCGGCATCCCAGCTCGGCCACTCGGCGTGGGCGATGAGCTCTTCCTCGCCGAGGCGCTGCCACAGCTCCTCGGCGATGTGGGGGGCGTAGGGCGACAGCAGGCGGAGGAAGGCACCGATGATCTCCCTCGGCAGCGTCTGCGCGCTCGTGGCGTCGTTGACGAAGATCATCATCTGGGCGATGGCGGTGTTCATCTGCAGGGTCTCGGTGTCCGACGTCACCTTCTTGATGGTCTTGTGGAGGGTGCGCTGGAGCTCGGCTTGCGATGAGGCCGGCGCGTCGCTGAGCCTCGGGTTGAGAGCGCCCGACTCCTGGTCCACCACCAGCCGCCAAACCCTCTGCAGGAAGCGGTTGACGCCCTCGACGCCCTTCATCTGCCACGGTTTCTGAACCTCGAGCGGGCCCATGAAGAGCTCATACAGCCGCATGGCGTCGGCGCCGTACTCGGCGATCACCTCGTCCGGGTTGACCACGTTGAGCTTCGACTTCGACATCTTCTCGATCTGAGTCTCGAGCTCGGTCTTCGAACCTTCGAGGAAGAACCGCTCGTCGCGCTCCTCGACCTCCGACGGATGGTAGTACTTGCCGCCGGCGTCGCGGTAGGAGTGGGCGAGGATCATGCCCTGGTTGAAGAGCTTGTGAAACGGCTCTGTGGTGTGGACCAGGCCGCAATCGTAGAGCACCTTGTGCCAGAAGCGGGCGTAGAGCAGGTGGAGCACGGCGTGCTCGACCCCGCCCACGTAGAGGTCCACCGGCATCCAATAGTCCTCGGTCTCGGCGGACCATGGCTCGTTTTTGTTGTCGGGGTCGAGGTAGCGCAGGTAATACCAGCAGGATCCGGCCCACTGCGGCATGGTGTTGGTCTCACGGGTGCCCATGCGGCCGTCCGGCAGCTCGACCCGCAGCCAGTCGTCGCCGGCGCGCGCGAGCGGCGGGCGGCCGTCGTCGGTCGGCTTGTACTCGTCGATCACCGGTAGCTCGACCGGCAGCCAGTCCTCGGGCAGTGGCACGACCTCGCCGTCGTCGGTGTGGACGACCGGGAAGGGCTCGCCCCAGTAACGCTGGCGCGAGAACAGCCAGTCGCGGAGCTTGTACTGGACCTTCGGGGTGCCGAGATCGCGCTCGGCGAGCCAGCCGGTGATCGTGGCGATGGCGTCATCGACCTCGAGCCCGTCGAGGAACCCGCTGTTGATGGCGGGGCCGTCGCCGAGGTAGGCCTCGCCGTCGAAGTCGGGGGGCGGCTGCACCGTGCGGATGATCGGCAAGTCGAAGACCTTGGCGAAGTCCCAGTCGCGCTGGTCCTGCCCCGGCACCGCCATGATGGCGCCGGTGCCGTAACCCATGAGGACGTAGTCGGCGACCCAGATAGGAATCCTCTCGTCGTTGACCGGGTTGATCGCCCAGGCGCCGGTGAAGACGCCGGTCTTGGATTTGGCGAGATCGGTACGGTCGAGGTCGGACTTCTGGCCGGCAACGGCGACATAGGCCTCGACCGCAGCACGCTGCTCGTCGGTGGTGATTTCGGCCACCAACGGGAGCTCGGGGGCGAGAACGCAGTAGGTGGCGCCGAAGAGGGTGTCGGGGCGGGTCGTGAAGACGGTGAAGTTCTTATCGCTGTCGGCGATCCGGAATACCACGTCGGCGCCGTGGCTCTTGCCGATCCAGTTGCGCTGCATCTCCTTGACGCTCTCCGGCCAATCGACGTCGTCGAGGTCCTCGAGCAGGCGCTCGGCGTAATCGGTGATCTTGAGCATCCACTGGCGCATGAGCCGCCGCTCGACCGGGTCGCCGGTTTCCACATACGCCCCGTCCTTGACCTCCTCGTTGGCGAGCACCGTGCCGAGGGCGGGGCACCAGTTGACCGGCACGTCCGCCATGTAGGCGAGGCCCTTCTCGTAGAGCTTGAGGAAGATCCACTGTGTCCACCGGTAGTAGTCGGCGTCGGACGTGCTGACCTCACGTTCCCAGTCGTAGCTGAAACCGAGGCGCTGGATCTGGCGGCGGAAGGTGTCGACGTTGCGCCTGGTGATGGCCGCCGGGTGAAGCCCCTCGCGCACCGCCGCCCGTTCGGCGGGCAGCCCGAAGGAGTCCCAGCCCATGGGGTGGAGGACGTTGAAGCCCCGCATTCGCTTCATTCGCGCCATCACGTCGGTCGCGGTGTAGCCCTCGGGGTGGCCGACGTGGAGGCCGGCGCCGGAGGGGTAGGGGAACATGTCGAGCACGTAGTACTTGGGCTTCGAGCGCAGCTCGTCGGGGTCGGACGGGGTGCGGAAGGTGCGGCGTTCGGCCCACACCGCCTGCCACTTGGGCTCGATGACGGCTGGTTGGTACGTGTGCTCGGCCATTCAATCTCCTCGCAATGAGTTCAACGACGGACCCGGCGTATTCTACGCATCTCCGGCGATCGATACCAGTGGGGCCGCCCAGGCCCGCCGTCCGCGGGCAGGGCCCGCGGCAACGCGTTGGAGGCCGAGGTCTCCTCCGAGAGCAAGCTCTCGTCGGAGCCATCGACCTCCAACGCTGCGCGCCTTTGGCGCGCCGGCGGGCTGCATTCGGGCTGAGAGAGGCCGGCTGCGTCCCTGTGGGGGGGGGGGGGGGGGGGGGGGGGGG
>JAIVTZ010000333.1:0-4983 GCA_049188105.1 Deltaproteobacteria bacterium
GTCCAGTGATGAGAATCCATGGTGTGAATCGGCCCGGTGAAAAATTCGAAATCAACGGCCAGACTGGAAGCACGGGCGCACCGAATGAAGTATGGAGTTTCGGCGAAGAAGCCTATGAAATCCTGTCTCACTACCTGGACATCAGAGAAAGACTGCGCCCATATATACAAAAACACATGGATATCGCGTCAGAGGATGGTACACCGGTAATGCGTCCTCTCTTCTACGATTTTCCCGACGATGGAAAGTCCTACACAATCGAGGACCAGTACATGTTCGGGCCCGATATCATGGTTGCGCCGGTGCTCGAGGCGGGTGCCAGTTCCAGGGCGATCTATTTGCCACCAGGATCACGTTGGAAGGATGCCTTGACAGGTAAAGCGTTTGAGGGTGGGCAGACGATTGATTATGAAGTCACAATCGAAAACATCCCCTTGTTCACACGAAATGGCTTCGATTTTGAGGTGGAATAGGTGATCCTAGGGTGCCACTAGGTGGTCTTCCTCAGCCACTTCTCACGGGGTTTCCAGTAGGCTCCGGTACGCAGCCCGCGAGCCCTCTGGTGCGGTCAGTGTTTTTGTGCCAAGGGTCAGCTGCTCGCCGTCACCGATGTAGAGCTCGCGCAATGAGCCATCCTGGTCTACGGCAACCACACCTGTCGGTGGCTTCCAGAACCCGCGCGATCCCGGCTTTAGCCCGCGGTTTGGTGTAACTGGATAGCGTCATCAATCGGGGTCGAGAATCGAGTCGATCGGTCGTGTGGCTGACGGCAACGACCTTTGTGTGATGCACACGAGTAATTGTCGCTGAGCAGTTGTGGTCGGTGGTTTGTTTTCGAATACAGGTGAGGCCGAATGCGGGTTGGGCGATAATCCGCTGCTGAGAAAAAGATCGGCAGCGGGCCCAAAACGGTGTTGCAAACCGAGCCCGCTGCCGCCACGGGGGACGACCCCTTGGGAAGAGTATAGGGCTTTTGAGCTCGACTCGCACCTTGCTCGTCGGTCCGTGGGAGAGGCAGCGGACCCACGGACGACGGACGATTGCTGTGCTGCAACAGATGCGGATGCCAGGTGGTCGTGTGCTCGGACTGCGATCGCGGGCAACAGTATTGCTCGGATGCCTGCAGCCAGGAGGCGCGTCGTGAGTCGGTCCGGGAGGCTGGCCGGCGGTATCAGCAGACCGAGCGGGGCCGGAAAAACCATGCCCGGAGGCAGAAGCGGTACCGGTTTCGGCTGGCCGAGCAACGAGGTGTGACGCATCAGGGTTCACCTGGGCATGGAAGCTGTCGCACTGTGGCTCCATGGCTTTTGAAACACCGCATTGCGCCTGCATTCTCGATTCTCCGGGCTTCAAACAGCCGTCACCCGTGCTGTCACTTCTGCGGCGAGACCGTAGAAGGCGGTTTTCTGCGCACAGACTTCCGCCGTCGTCGTGGAGGCATCCGTGATCCGGCCCGAGGTGGCTTCTGAGATCGTGCGACTCTTCACCGTAGAAGGCTGGAAGATGGGTACCATTGCCCGCCACCTGGGCGTGCACCACTCGACGGTGGCCCGTGCGCTCGAACGGCGCGGCCTGCGCGTTGAGAGAAAACGCCGTCGGTCGATGATTGACAGCTTCATCCCGTTCATTCGTGAGACATTCGAGCGGTACCCTCGGCTGCCGGCGAGCGTCCTGTACCGGATGGTGCGCGCACGAGGCTATCCGGGCGGCGAGGACCACTTCCGGCACCGGGTGGCCTTGCTGCGCCCACGGCGCGCGGCCGAGGCTTACCTCTTGCTGAGGACATTGCCCGGCGAGCAGGCGCAGGTGGACTGGGCGAGCTTCGGGACATTGGCGGTCGAGGGTGGAGAGCGGCGGCTGTCCGCCTTCGTAATGGTGCTCAGCTACTCGCGCATGATCTTCGCGCGCTTCTTTTATGACCAGCGCCTCTCGAGCTTTCTCGAGGGCCATGTACGCGCATGGGCGTTTTTTGGCGGGGCTGCAAAGACCGCGCTTTACGACAATCTGAAAACTGCGGTGCTCGAGCGCCGAGGCGATGCGATCCGCTTCCATCCCTCGATGCTTGAGCTCGTCGCCCACTACCGCGTTGAGCCGCGAGCGGCGGCGGTCGGACGGGGCAACGAGAAGGGGCGCGTCGAACGCGCCATAGGCTATCTCCGCACCTCGTTCTTTCACGGTATCTCGTTTACCGACATTGGCGATCTCAACCGGCAGGTGGAACGCTTCTGCACCGAGGTCGCACCCGCCCGCGGGTGGCCTCAGCAGCGGGGGATCTCAGTCGCTGAGGCTTTTGTGAAGGAACGACCCTATCTCGTCGAGCTGCCCGGGGACCCGTTTCCTGCTGCGGAGCTTCAAGACGTGTCGGTCGGCAAGACGCCGTACGTGCGTTTCGACTCCAACCGCTACTCGGTGCCGCACACCAGGGTGCGAAGGACGCTGACGCTTGAAGCCGACAGCCGTCGAGTGCGGATCATGGACCGCTCAGAGGTCGTTGCCGAGCACCGCCGCTGCTGGGACAAGCATCAGGTGGTGGAGCATCCCGATCACATCGAGAAGCTGCGACGTCACAAACGAAGGGCACGCCTGCAGAGAGGGCAGGAGAGATTGCTACGGGCTGTTCCAATCTGCGAAACCCTGCTTGCCGAGATGGGCAGAAGACAGCGGCGACTGCACACCGCCGTGGATCGGCTGACGATCCTGCTCGAGGAGTTTGGCGCTGTGGAGCTGTCAGCCGCGGTGAACGAGGCCATCGAAAAAGGCTCGCCCCACCCGGAAACGGTCCGCTTGGTGCTCGATCGGCGCCGCCGGGCCCGCCGGCTGAGTCCGTCGGTACCGGTCAGGCTTCCGGACTCTGAAAAGGTGCGCAACATTGTCGTCACTCCCCACGACCTGGGTGACTACGACCCCAGCGACGATGAAAAGGAGCCGGCCAATGACTGATACGCCGAGTCTGTGGGATCGGGCATCGATCCTCAAGCTCTATGGGCTCCTCGAGCACTGGGACGAGATCTGTGACGAGCCCTGGCTGCCCCAGGCCGTCGAGTGGGAGGAGGAGGCCCGCCGTCAGCGCAGCCTGGAACGCAGGCTCAAACGCGCCCGCCTCGGTCGCTTCAAGCCAATCGCCGACTTCGACTGGGCCTGGCCCAGCAAGATCGACCGTGAGCAGGTGGAGGATCTCTTTCGCCTGGAATGGGTGAGATCGACCATCAATGTGGTCCTCGTCGGTCCCAACGGCGTCGGCAAGACCATGATCGCCAAGAACCTGGCACACCAGGCGGTGCTCGCAGGCTTCACGGTGAAGACCGTGACCGCGTCTGAGATGCTCAACGGGCTCGCCGAGATCGACAGCTCCTCGGGCCTCAATCGACGCCTCAGCGCCCTCACCCGGCCTCAGATCCTCCACATTGACGAGCTCGGCTATCTGTCCTACGACACCCGCCATGCCGACCTCCTCTACGAGGTAGTTTCCAGACGCCACGAGCACAAGCCGATCCTCGTCACCACCAACAAGCCCTTTGTCGAGTGGAACGAGGTCTTCCCCTCGGCGACCTCCGTCACAACCATCGTCGATCGCCTCGTCCACCGCTGCGAGGTCGTCCAGATACAGGCCAAGTCATACCGCCTCAAGGAATCGAAGGAGGCCGCCGCCGCCCGTGCCAAGGATCGCAAGGAGAAGGATCGATCGTGACCACCTCGCGCTCCACCTACCTCGCCCGGGTCGTTCGCCTCTATCTCGACGACCCCGACACGCCCACCGTCCCCAGCAAGGCGGACTGGGAAATCGCGGCCGACCTCTTCGCTCGCAACGTCCCGCTGCAAAACATCCGCCTCGCCTTCAAGCTTGCACTCATCCGTCGGCGCCTGCGATCGGAAAAAACGCCCCTGCCGCCGATCCGCTCGCTGGCCTACTTCAGAGCTGTCGCTCTAAACCTCTCTCCCGAGGAAACCGAACCCGCCTACGTGGAATACATCGATCAGCTCTACGATCAGGTGCAGCAGAATCCACCTCGCCTAAAAACCGCGCTATAGCGCCAGAATCGCGCGCTTCTTGAGCACCGGCGACAATGCCGGGTCAATCTCGATGAATACCAGGTTCGGGGACCGCCTCAATACCCTCCCAGTTCCTCCGTGTGGGAGCGTTTCACACCTCCAGCAATCAACCACGATTTTGAGAGAAGGAGTTCTCTTCGTTCTCAGGAAACCGATCGCCGCCCAAAAATCACAATTTTTTTGGCCACCGCTCGCTGCTTCCAGCAAACAGCCTAAAACGCTCTAAGGCGCCTCCGGCTCGGTCCCTGTCCTTTGAACACCACGCCAATATATCGACGTAATACACAGCCACTTGCCGGGCCTTAGCCTGAAACAGTAGATATTCATTAATTTCACCGAGCACCTCGGCGTTACGGTGATTCCGCTCCCGCTTGTGAGCGCCGGCATGCAGAAGCTGCTGGATGTAATGCTCGAATTCCGGCCGACGGTTCTCTTCTCGACGCACATCATGGAGCAAGCGGAGAAGCTGTGCGACGCGGTGTGCATCATCGCGCGCGGCAAGAAGGTGCTCGACGGACGGCTGGCCGACGTCAAGCGGACCCACGGCGGACAGCACGTGATAGTTGCGGTCGAGCAGGGCGCCGCTTCGGTGGACAGTGTGTTTCGTGACGCGTCGCTAGTGGCGAAGGCGGACAACTACGGGCAGTATGCGGAATTGGAGCTCGCCGAGGGAGCCGACCCGCAGCACGTGCTGGAGCGCGTTCTGGCGGCGGGGGCGCGTGTGACCCGTTTCGAGATCGCGGAGCCGACACTGCACAAGATCTTCATCGACCTGGTAGGGCCGGAGGCCGGAACCGCTCGCGCTGAGGGAGGCGACGCCCATGCGTAAGATCTGGGTGGTGATTCGCCGCGAGTTCCTGGAGATGGTCCGCACCAAGTGGTTCATCATCTCGACGGTGCTGGGGCCGCTCCTGATGGCGGGCTTCGTCGTGA
>JAIVTZ010000334.1:0-4980 GCA_049188105.1 Deltaproteobacteria bacterium
TTCCGGCACCCCGCCGCTGTTGTAGGCCACGACCGGAAGCCCGACAGCCATCGCCTCCATCACCACCCGCGGCAGCGGATCGGGCCACCGGGTCGTCAGCGCCACCACATCGACCGCGGCAAGCAAGGGCCAGATCTCGTCCTGCGGGGGGACCAGCCGGATGCGCTCGGCGGCCGGACCGGCCGCGATCTCACCGCGCACGCTCTGGGCGAAGTCGGGTCGCCCGGAACCGGCGATCAGGAAGTGCAGGCGAGGATCCCTCGCCGCAGCCACATGCGCTGCGCGCACGAAATCGAGAGATCCCTTGTGGGCCACCAGCTGGCTGAAGAGACCCACCACCACGGCTTTCGACGGCAGATCGAAACGGCCCCGCACCGTCTCCCGGTCGACAACATGGTTGGGAGGGTCGACACCGTTGTGGACGACCTCCACCCGGTCACCAAGGTCCTCCTCCCGCAACCACCGGGCGACCGCCTCGCTGACCGCCACGATCCGGGTCGCGTGGGATCGCAGGCGGCGGGCAAACCAGCGCCGTCGTCGTCCCGGCGGCAGGATCTCGCGAATGTGCCAGACCACGGGCAATCCGAGAGACCGGGCCGCCGCGGCGCCGCGCAGATGGGGCAGGCAGTTGACATGGACCACGTCGGGCCGGAGCGCGCCGAGCCACGACCGGAGATCCCGGCTCCCAGGGTCCGGAATGGCGTACCGTGCCGCACGCATCGCCTGTCGCCACAGCGGCTGCGGGCCGTACTGGACCAGCCAGCACGGTCGCACGGGGATCGTGGCGACCTCGATCCCCGCTGCCTGGAGATCGGCGCCCATCGACCAGGGCCCTGGCGCCGCCGCCGCCACCTCGTGCCCGCGCTCTCTGAGCCCACGCGCGAGCAGCGCCAGGCTGCGCTCCGCGCCTGTGGGAGCGTCCACGGAGGCGAGGTGGGAGAGCAGGGCGGCCTTCATGCGGTCACCCCACCTCTATCGAGCCAATTCGAGAGGACAAGGAGAGCCCACAGGGCGCGGCCATGGTCCTCCTTTCCCCCGAGGTGGGCATCGACCAGGCGGCCCACCATCTGCGGCTGCAGGAGGCCATGTCGCGTGATCGTCTCCGAGGACAGACGGTCGAGCATGGCGGGACGCAGCGGACCGCGGAGCCACGCGCCGATCGGCACCTCGAATCCGCGCTTCTCGCGCGCAGCCGCGGACGGCGGCAGGTTTGTTGCCGCTGCCTCGCGAAGCAGGATCTTGTCTCGCCGGAGACTCTGCTTGAGGTTTCCAGGCAGCGGCAGCACCAGATCCACCACCCGGTTGTCGAGATAGGGCACCCGCACCTCCAGCGAGTGTGCCATCGACATCCGGTCAACCTTGGGCAGGAGATCCCCGGGCAGGAAGGTCTCGCGATCTGTCGCCAGGCGGCCGTTGACGGGGTCGCGCGCCGCGAGCTCGAGCCACGCCTCCGCCAAATCACCGTAGGGTTCGATCATGGCCTCCTCCGAGGCCAGCGGTGTCTCGGTCATGGCTTCGATCTCGGCCGCCGAGAAGATCCTCCCCCAGTCGAGCTGGCGCTCGAGCCCCGGGGCCATCCGCAGACGGCGCTGCAGCCGGTCCGACGGCCGCCTCCCCGCCATCCGCATAACGATGGGCAGGAGCCGCCGGCCGGCGGCGCCCAACCGGTCGAGCGCGACATCGTAGCGCTGGCGGGCGTAGCCGCCGAAGATCTCGTCGGCGCCCTCTCCGGACAGGGCCACCGTGACCCTCTCGCGAGCCAGCCGCGACATGTACCAGGTGGGGATCGCGGTGGGGTCGGCGAGCGGGGCGTCGAGACCGTCGAGGATGGGTTCGAGGTCTTTGGCCACGTCCCCGGGGTCCATCACCAGCTCGTAGTGGTCTGAGTCGAGGAACGCTGCGACCTCGCGCGCGTACGGCAGCTCGGAGACCGCCCCCGGGCCCTCGAAGCCGACCGAGAACGTTCGCAACGGGCCGCTGACCCGGCCTCGGGCCAAAGTGCAGAGGGTGCTCGAGTCGAGACCGCCGGAGAGGAAGACCCCCACCGGCACATCCGCCACGAGCTGCCGCTCCACCGCCCGTGCGAGCTCGGTGCAGAGCACCTCGGCGATGTCGTCCGGCACGGCGGCGCGCTCAGCGGCTTGCGGTGGTCTCCAGTAGGTGGTGAGGGATTCGCCGCCGTCCGCGTTCACGGTCAGGATCGAGGCGGGCGGCAGCGAGCGCACGCCGGTCAGCGGCGCGCCATCGGGCGCCAGGTAGCCGAAGGCGAGGTAGTGGCGCAGCTGCACCGCGTCGAGTCGCGGTGCGGTCGGAAAGCCGCCCGCGCGCAGGGCGCGCAGCTCGGAGGCGAAGATGAGCTCCCCGCCCTCCCGGCACAGGTACAGGGGCTTGATCCCGAAGCGGTCGCGAGCCAGATACAGGGTCCTTCGCTCCCCGTCCCACACCGCCAACGCGAACATCCCGTTGAGCCGCTCGAGGCAGGCCTCCCCCTCCTCGGCCCACAACCGCAGCACGACCTCCACATCGCCCCGGGTGCGGAAGCGGTGGCCCCTCTGCCGGAGCTCCTCACGGAGCTCGCGGAAGTTGTAGATCTCGCCGTTGAGAACGATCGCCAGCCGCCGCTCCTCATCGAGGATCGGCTGCTGCCCGGTCTCGATGTCGATCACCGCCAACCGCCGGAACCCCAGGGCTACACCCTCATCGTCAAAGTGGCCTTCGTCGTCCGGGCCTCGGTGGACCAGGGCGCGGGTCATGCGTTCGACCCGCCTCCTTCGACTGTCGACGTCGTGTCCTCCGAGAATTCCGGCTATGCCGCACACAACCCGATTATCCCAGACTCGTCACGACTGGCACACCCCCAACATCGCTCATCGCCGGCCGCCAGGTCCGTGTCACAATTGGATTGCTCGATCGCAGCCCCAGGAGCCCAAATGGATGATATTTCCAACCCGCAGCTTCCCGAATCGCCGGCTGGAAGGACGGGATGGCCGTGGAGTGAAGGGAAAGCCGATTCTTACCCGGCAACCGTGGAATGGCCGAAGATCACCGTTGTCACGCCTTCGTTCAACCAGGGGCGGTACATCGAAGAGACGATTCGTTCGGTCCTCCTCCAGGGTTACCCGAATCTGGAGTACCTGATCATCGACGGCGGGAGCACCGATGACACGCTCACCGTCATTCACCGCTACGAGCCCTGGATCACGAAGTGGGTCAGTGAGGCGGACGAGGGACAGGCGGACGCCATCAACAAAGGTTTCGCGATGTCCACCGGCGAGCTCTTGTGTTGGCTCAACTCGGACGACTTGTTCTATGCCGGGCATCTGCACAGGATGGCCGCGGCGTTCATCGACCACCCCGAGGTGGACTTCATTTTCAGCGACATCGATGTCGGACCCGCGCCCGAATCGGTGACCTCGATACTGCGGGGGCAGCTCATTCCATTCGCTGAGATGGTACGAACGTTGGACGTGCCGATTCCGCAACAATGCAGTATGTGGCGCCGGCGGGCATGGGATTCCATGGGCGGTCTCGATCCGAGGTGGCAAGTGGTCCTCGATCGCGAGTTTTTCCTCCGCCTGGTCGAGCACTGCCGCACCCTGTACATCCCGGGATCGGGCGGGTTCTTTCGTCAACACGAACAGGCAAAATCCTCCGCCGAGCTCGCCCGATGGGCGGACGAGCTCCCGAGGATGTATCACGAGTTCTTCGACCGGGACGACCTGGCGCCCGAGATCGCCGGCCTCCGCGGGGAAACCCTGGCCATGACGTACTTGACCTGCGCCCACATTGCCGACCGAGAAGGGAAGCTCGGGGCGCGTCTGAGTTGCCTTGCCCATGCTCTCGCCAGCGACTGGAGGACTGTCGTACGCAGGTTGCTTCGTCGAGACCGGCGGAGTCGAGACGCCGGCCAGTGAGCAAAACCACCGAGAGACCGCACCAGTCCGCCGGAACCCACAGCCGATCGGTAGCATGGCGGCCTGACGACGGCGGATGCGAGGTCATGTGTCGCTGCCCGATGTGCGGCGCCGACAACCCGCGGCTCCTCTTCGAGGCTGTCGATACGCTGCACGGATTTCCCGGCACCTGGGGCATCGTCAAATGTAGCGTCTGCGGTCTCATGGTCACCTCACCTCGTCCCAACCGAGAGACAATCGCCGACTACTACCCGGATGACTATCAACCCTTCACCGCACCTCACGCGCCGCGAGCAGATGGCTGGAAGCGAGTGCTGAAGCCGTTGGTCGCGCGCCTCCTCGATTCAAAGGAGTACATTCTGCCCCCGCACATCCGCGGTGGAGCGGCACTCGAGGTTGGCTGTGGGTCCGGGCGATTCCTCATTCAGCTCGTCGAGATGGGCTGGCAGGTCCAGGCCATCGATCCCTCAGTCAATACCGTCGATGCGCTTCGAAAGTGCACCGGCCTGCCCGTATCCGTCGGCACCATCGAGTCCACGAGATTCGACTCCGGTTCGTTCGACCTCATCGCCGCACTCATGGTGTTGGAACACCTTCACGACCCGCTCGAGGATGCCCGCAAACTGTACGATTGGCTGCGTCCCGGAGGGCACCTCGTGGGCTCGGTACCCAACTGCGCGAGCTGGGAGTTTCGCTTTTTCGGCCCCGATTGGTACGCCCTCCAGGTACCGACCCATCTGTTCCATTTCACGCCGGCCAGGCTGCGTCACCTCCTCGAGGATGCCGGATTCTCGAAGGTGCGGATCTTCCAGCAACGAAACGTGAACAACTTGATGGTCCATTTGGGGAGGTTTTTGGACGGGCGACGCCTTCCGGGAGCAAAAACGTGTCTCGAGTTTCCCGAACGGGGGTCGACGGTGCTTCGCTATGCCGTGCGGCCCGCCGCGTCCCTGCTGGCGTGGCTTCGGCAAGCGGGCCGGATCTCGTTTCTGGCTCGTAAATAGGTCTCGAACAGCACCGCGCGGTGAAACGGCCTCAGGTCGAAATCTCCGCGTTGCGTCCAAAC
>JAIVTZ010000335.1:0-4959 GCA_049188105.1 Deltaproteobacteria bacterium
CCCGCCCATATCAGATTTCGAATTTCGAATTTCGAATTTCGAATTTTTTGCCCACCCTCCCCCTGAGATTTGAAATCCGGAGCTCAGGTCTCTCCGGCGAGGAAAGGGTAGATGGGCGACAACTCAAAACTCTTAACTCTCAACTCATAACTCTTCGATGCCGGTCATTGCCATGAAGGACCTCGAGGCCATCCTCCCACGTCAGATTTCGAATTTCGAATTTCGAATTTCGAATTTTCGGACCACCCGCCCGGTGCCCGCTGACCGGCAGCAGAAGTTGGGTTCGGGACAACTCAAAACTAAAAACTCAAAACTCAAAACTCTCAAATACGGCCTCCCGTCATGAAGGATTTAGAATCCATCCTCCTCCGCATCGACGGGCGCGGTTACAAGGCTTACAAGGAGATCGAGGGCCGGCGTTTCCAGTTCGATTGCTTCGATCTCGTCGTGGAGCACGTGCAGGGAGATCCCTACGCGGCCCCGTCGAAGCTCCGCGCACTGGTTCCGGCGCAGACCGCCGCCCTGCCGGCGTCGGCGCTGGCCTCCCCCGCCCGCCGTCGCGCGACCCGCGACTTCCTTTCCCGCGCCTTCCGGGCAACCTCGGGCCGGCATCGCGAGATCGCCATCGACGCCGGTCGGCAAACGGTCCTCGACCGTTCCGCATGTCTGATCGATGCCGGGGCCGTGGAGCTCCGTTTCACCATCGACCTGCCGGGCGCCGGCCGGCGCATCCTGGGGCGCAAGGCCGCATCGCTGCTGATCGACCTCCTGCCCGAAATCATCAACAGCTCCGCCCTTGCCCACAACCTCGACCTCGAGGCCCTCGAGCACCACGCCGCCACGATCGAGGATCAGGAGGCCGTGCGAGCCGCCCTGGCCGATGCCGGTCTCCTCGCCTTCGTCGGCAACGGCGCCATCCTGCCCCGGCGCAGCGGTGTCGACGACCGTCCGCTGAGCGACGGCGTGAGATTTCTCTCGCCTCGATCGCTCGAGGTCGTCCTCGAGACGCCAAACGCCGGTCCCGTTCGCGGCATGGGCATCCCGCACGGCATCACCCTCATCGTCGGCGGCGGATTTCACGGCAAATCGACCCTGCTCCGCGCCGTCGAGGGCGGCATTTGGGACCACATTCCAGGCGACGGGCGCGAGCTGGTGGTATCGGATCCGGGAGCGGTCAAGATCCGCGCCGAGGACGGCCGCGCGGTGCACGCGGTCGATATTTCAGACTTCATATCCCACCTCCCCGGCGGCCGCGGCACGTCGAGCTTTACCACCGATCTCGCGTCGGGCTCGACCTCGCAGGCGGCGTCGCTCGTGGAGGCTCTCGAGGCGGGCGCCACCGCCCTTCTTCTCGACGAGGACACATCGGCCACCAACTTCATGATCCGCGACCGGCGGATGCAGGCCCTCGTGGCCAAGACCTCGGAGCCGATCACCCCCTTCGTCGACCGGATCCGCGAGCTGCGCGACGAGCTCGGCGTGTCCACCCTCCTCGTCATGGGGGGTTCGGGCGACTACTTCGACCACGCCGACGTCGTGATCCAGATGGCCGACTATCTCCCCAGGGACGTCACCGGCGAGGCACGGAGGATCGCCGCCGATCTCGCCACCGGCCGCGAGGAAGAACGCGAGGTGGGGCTCAGGAGACCCCAGCCGCGCAGGTTGGATGCAACCTCCCTCAAACCCGAGCGCCGGCCCGGTCGTTGGAGGATTCAGGCCCGCGGCACGGACACCCTGATCTTTGGACGATCCGATGTCGATCTGCGGGCTGTGGAGCAGCTCCGGGATCCCTCGCAGCTCCGCGCCATCGGCTGGATCCTCGGCCGCCTCTCCGAGCTCCGGGAGACCGAGTTCGAACCCCTGCAGCGGATCGCGGAGATGCTCGAGCGGCTCCAGGACGGCGAATGGGGCTGGCTCACGGGCCACCCCGACGGCGATCTCGCCGTCCCGCGGCCGCACGAGGTCATGGCCGCCCTCAACCGTCTGCGAGGCGCCCGCTGGCGCTGACCGACCGGATGTTACAATCGTGATCATTGCTGGACTATTCGGAGGGCCCATTGGACTTCTACACACGTCGCTCTTCCCGGGTCCTGCTCATCCTCTTCGTTTTTGTGGGCGGTGCGCTGGCGGGCTCGGTAGTCGCCCTCAACGTCATCGGACCCGGAGTGGCGGCCGAGGACTCCGCCGGTCCCGTCGCTGAGCGGCCCGAAAACCTCCGCCGACTCGAGCAGCTCGCCGACCTCCCCTACCTCACCGGGGTCGCGCCGGCCAGCGGTTCTGAGCGCGGCGTGGTCGAGTACGAACGCAGCCGAACCTGGGATGGCCTCAACTTCTTCAATTGCCTGATTCGCCCCGGCGCCCACCTCGTCGACATGGAGGGTAAGCGCGTCTTCGAGTGGCTCGCACCGGATCCCGATGAGTCATGGTTTGACGCCAAGCTGCTGCCGTCGGGAGACGTACTGGTGTTGGTCGATGGAATCCGCATCATGCGGGTAACGCTGAACGGCGACGTTCGCTGGGAGTACCGCGCCAAGGTGCATCACGACATTGCGATGGCGGAAAACGGGGAGATCTTCGTGCTCGCCCGAACGGCCATGTATATCGATGTCCTCCACCCGAAGGTGCCGGTGTTTAACGACGAGATCCATGTTCTCGATCGCGACGGCACCCTGATCCGGAAGATTTCGATTCTCGAGGCCCTATTGAGGTCGCCGTTCGGTTTCCTCCTGCCTTCGTCCCACGATCTCGAGCCCGATGAGAGCCAGCCAAACCTGGTGCTCGACGTGCTGCATTCGAACCACGTGCAGGTGCTCGACGGCACGCTCGAGCACCGATCGCCGCTGTTTCGCCGCGGCAATCTTCTGGTCTCCATGCGCACCATCAACTCCATCGGCATCCTCGACCCCGCCGAAACTCGATTCGTGTGGCTGTGGGGCCCCACGAACATCGCACGACAGCACCATCCGACTCTCCTTCCCAGCGGTCATATCCTGCTCTTTGACAACGGTCAGAGCGCCTCGCAGATCATCGAGCTCGACCCGCTAACGAACACCGTAGTGTGGCGGTACGCGCCGCTCGAGGGTTTCTATTCGGAGTCGGCAGGCTCCGTTCAACGGCTCCCAAATGGCAACACGTTGATCACCGAGTCTGACCCCGGGGTGGTATTCGAGGTGACGCCCAACGGCGAGACAGTTTGGCGGTACCTCAATCCCCTCACCACCGCAGATGGCCTGCGCGCGACGATCTGGCGAATGACGCGCTTCGATCCGCAGGAACTGCATTTTCTCGACCAATAGCACCCCGTTGATCGTCGCAGAATCCTCCAACGGCATCGTGTTAACGTCTGCGGATGCCTGAGCTTCCCGAAGTCGAAACCGTTCGGCGAGCCCTTGCTTCCGAGGTCCGCGGGAAGCGGGTGACCTCGGTGCGTGGGGAGCCCGTCGCCCTGCGGCGACCCCTCGACATCGAAGAGCTCGCGGCAGTTCTACCGGGTCGCCGGTTCCTCGAGCCCCGGCGCCGGGGCAAGTTCCTGCTCCTCGACACCGACCCGGGGGGATCCCTCCTCATCCACCTCGGGATGTCGGGCGTCATCCAGCTCGTCCCCGCGGCTGCGGGTCTCCGAGCCCACACCCACCTGGTTCTCGAGCTCGACGACGGCCGTGAGCTCCGTTTCGTCGATCCGCGGCGTTTCGGCATGGTGGTGTGGCTCGAGCCCGGCGACGAAGCCGACGATCCATCGCTCGGCGCATTGGGCATGGAGCCCCTGGACCCCGGTCTCTCGCAGTCGCTGCCGCCCCTCATCCGCAACCGGCGGGCGCCCATCAAATCGCTGCTTCTGGACCAGCACCTGGTCGCCGGCATCGGCAACATCTACGCCGCCGAGGTCCTGTGGAGGGCCGGGATCCACCCGCGCCGCGCCGGCAACCGGATCTCGCTCGCCCGGCTTTCGGCTCTCTCCGACGCGGTTCAGGAGGTGTTGGCCGAGGCCATCGCCGAGGGCGGCACCACGCTTCGTGATTTCGCGACGCCGGATGGCAACTCCGGCTACTTTGCGGTCAAGCTCCAGGTGTACGGCCGCCAGGGCGAGCCATGCGCGAGGTGCGGCGCGACCCTCCGCGCCGAGGCGATTGGCGGCCGCATGACGGCCTGGTGCCCCCGGTGCCAGCGGTAGCAAGGGTACAGGGTTCAGGGTACACGGGGTGCAAGGTACAGGGTGCAGGGTACAGGGTTCGCGGGTGAGCCCTGAACCCTGTGCCCTGAACCCTGTACCGTGAACGCTGAGGCGCTACGTCAATCCATCCCTTCAACGGAATGCGCTTCACCGGGGAATAGGTCGTGTGTTTCGCCCGAATCGAGCTGGATCGTACCCGCAATCACCTCCTCGACACCGTCATCATTCGTCACGCAGGTGGCGCTGATGAGGCCCGCACCTTTCGTGCCGCGAGCCCGGAAGACGAAATCATCGGCTCCTTCGGTCGTAATGCTCGCCGTCAAATCAATCTCGAACTCCTCGATCCGCCCGAGGTGCTCGACGATGACGGGGTTGTCATGGAGATCGGATTCCACCTCGCTGGCAAAGACGTTGAAGCCGAAACGAACCATGGCCCAGCCACCGAGAATCGTCGCGAGCACGGCGATGATCGCACAGCCGCCGCACCCCATTATCAGGTATCGTCGTGTGCTCGATCGACCGGTCGGCGCGTGCCCTTGTGGCGAGATTGGCTCAACCGGGGGCGGCGACGACGGTCCGATAGGGGTGTAGTCCTGGTTCATGTCTCAAGTGTAGCGCAGGGGGGTGAGGGAAAGAGGGTACAGGGTGCAGGGTTCAGGGTTCACGGGGTGCACGGTTCAGGGTGCAGGGTTCACGGGGTGCACGCATCCGGCTATTGGGGTCGGCGGGCACTGTGCCCTGTACCCTGTGCCCTGTACCCTGTGCCCTGAACCCTGCACCCTGTGCCC
>JAIVTZ010000336.1:0-4956 GCA_049188105.1 Deltaproteobacteria bacterium
CGTCGCATCCAGCATCCAGCATCCAGCATCCAGCATCCAGCATCCAGCATCCAGCATCCAGCATCCAGCATCCAGCATCCAGCATCCAGCATCCGGGCAGACGGTGTTAGAATATCGGCGATGAAAGTCGATGTACGGCACGTGGATGACGTCATCATCGTCGATCTCGAGGGTCGGCTCGTGATGGGAGTCGGCGACGAGCTCCTTCGCGAAGTGATGAACGAGCTGGTTGCGGAGGATTGGAAGAAGATTCTGCTCAACCTGCGGAAGGTCAGCATTATCGACAGCTCGGGCATCGGGGAGGTGGTTTCCGGATGGAAGCTCGCAGGACGCTTCGGCGCGGCGGTCAAGTTGCTCCGTCCGGCGCCCCAGGTCGAGCGAACCCTGAAGCTGACCCAGCTCCTGCCGCTGCTTGAAGTCTTCGACGATGAGGGCGAGGCGATCGCCAGCTTCTAGTGTGCCCCGCGATAATTGGTGAGTAGTATCGAGGCCGCCTCGGCGACCGAATACCACTCCAATTGTGGCGGGGTACACTCGACCAACTGACGGGCCCGAATAGGCTGGTCAGGTGGTTCTTTTGGCGGCCTGAGAAGATTTCTCCTGGGGAGGTTCAGCGATGTTCGACGCCTTCAGAGAGGGGTTTCGCGAGGAACTCGATAGTATCCGTGAAGCCGGGACCTTCAAAGAGGAGCGCGTCATCTCCTCGCCCCAGAGCGCTGCCATCGAGGTTCCGCAGGGCGAGGTGATCAATTTCTGCGCCAACAACTACCTCGGCCTCGCCGACAACCCGGAGATCATCGCCCGGGCCAAGCAGGCTCTCGATGAGCGCGGCTTCGGCATGGCCTCGGTTCGGTTCATCTGCGGCACCCAGGATCTCCACAAGCAGCTCGAGGGCGTGATCAGCCGGTTCAACGGCACCGACGACACGATCCTCTACTCGTCGTGTTTCGACGCCAACGCCGGTCTCTTCGAGACCATTCTCGGCGCCGAGGACGCGATCATCTCCGACCAGCTCAACCACGCTTCGATCATCGACGGCGTGCGGCTGTGCAAGGCCGAGCGTTTCCGCTACGCGAACTCGGACATGGGCGAGCTCGAGGAGATCCTCGAAAGGACCCAGGACCACCGCCGGCGGTTGATCGCCAGCGACGGGGTGTTCTCGATGGACGGGTACCTGGTCAAGCTGGATGCGATCTGCGACCTGGCCGAGCGCTACAACGCGATGGTGATGGTCGACGACTCCCACGCCACCGGCTACATCGGCGCGACTGGGCGTGGCACTCCGGAGCACTGCGGCGTCCAGGGCAGGGTGGACATCATCACCTCGACCCTCGGCAAAGCCCTCGGCGGCGCCTCCGGCGGCTACACCACGGGTCGCCAGGAGATCATCGAGCTCCTGCGCCAGCGCTCCCGGCCCTATCTCTTTTCCAACACCCTGACCCCGTCGCTGGCGGCGGCCGGCATTGCGGTCTTCGAAATGCTTTCGGAAACGACGGCGCTGCGTGACAAGCTGATGGACAACACCCGCTACTTCCGCGACAAGCTTTCGAAGGTCGGCTACGACGTGGTCGAGGGAGAGACCGCGATCGTGCCGGTGATGCTGTATGACGCCAAGCTCGCCAACGATGTCGCCGACTCGATGCTCGAAGAGGGTATCTACGTCATCGGCTTTTCCTTCCCGGTGGTGCCGAGGGGCGAGGCGAGAATCCGGGTCCAGATCTCGGCCGCCCACGAGCGCGAACACCTCGACCGCGCGGTGGCGGCGTTTGAGAAGGTCGGCAAGAAGCTGGGAGTGATCTGAACATCCATCCCCACGTCGAGGAGCTGCTCGGGCAGCTGCTTGCTGTCGGCGACGAGGAGCGGGCGCGCGGGGCAAAGGCCTATTTGAAGAGCGACCTGGAGTTCATCGGAGTAGCCGCGAAACCGCTGCGACTGGTTGCCCGCGAGTTCCTCGAACGCCACCCCGGGATCGATCACTCGCAGCTTACCGAGCTTGTCCGCTCTCTCTGGGAGCAACCGGTGTTCGAGATACGGGCGGTGGCGGTGGCTCTGCTCGAACGGCGGATCCGAAGCCTGGATGTAGCCGACCTCGATCTGGTTGAAGAGTTGCTCCGCCAGTCTCACACCTGGGCGCTGGTGGACTGGCTCTGCACCAAGGTGGCCGCACCGCTGGTTGAAGGCGACCCAGGGATGACCGCGGCGGTGCTCGAACGGTGGTCACGAGACGACGACTTCTGGCTCCGCCGCGCTTCGCTGCTCGCGCAGCTGCCAGCCCTTCGCGCCGCCGCCGGCGACTTCGAGCTCTTTGCCTCGTTTGCGGCGGGGATGGTGGGGGAGAAGGAGTTCTTCATCCGCAAGGCGATCGGCTGGGTGCTTCGCGACGTGAGCAAGAAGCGCCCGCAGCTCGCATACGAGTTTCTTTCAGAGCATATCCACGAGGTCTCCGGTCTCACCCTGCGCGAGGGTTCCAAGTACCTGCCGGAGGCACAGCGCGACGAGCTGCGGCGCCGCTTTCGTGATCGTTGATCAGACGACCCAAGCGAATTTCTTGCCTAATAATTAAGAAATTGCTATAATGGTTAATTAGTTGAGTAGGCGCTCAAGGACGCCGGAGAAGGAGACCTGAATGCCCGTACCCGTTGCACTGATTGTTGGTGTGATTGTGGGGGTGGTGATCACCGCCCTTGCTGTTGTCGGAGTGATGCGTTCGAAGATGATCGTGTCGCACCGCAGCTCCCGTTCCTTCGATGAGACCTGCGCCGCGATCGAACGGGTCGTTCCGGCGGGCGACGGCTGGAGCTTTCCGTTGCCGAGCTTCGATATGCACGCCAAGCTTGCCGAGAAGGGACAGGCGCCCGCTGGCATGCGACGCAATCGGCTCTTCTTTGTCTGCAAACCGGGAGTAGCCAATCGCGTGTTGTCGGACACACCGAAGATCGCGGCCATGATGCCCTGCTCGTGGGCGGTCTACGAGCTCGAGGACGGCTCGGTGTGGCTGGCGACGATGAACATCGGGATGATGTCGAAGATGTTCGCGGGGGAGGTTGCCGCGGGCATGGGCGAGGTCGCAGCCGCCGATGAGAAGTTCCTTCCGGAGATCCTGGGCCGATAGCCCGTTCACATCCGGAAACTCCGTCCTCATTCTCAATCCTCTGAGACAATGGGTGGGTGAACGCCCCGGACGCCGGTCGCAGCAGATATGCGGGTCGGAGGCGGTGGAACGTGTCGTACGAGCGGCAGGACCGGCTCAAGGCGCTGGTCCTCGCCGTGTGCGCGTTCCTCCTCTACACCGCCACCCGCACTCGCCACTTCGGCGGCGATGACACGGTCTTTGCGATCGCCGTCCAGCGCTGGCTCGATGTTGGCGCGCTGGAACCGACCTTCATCCACCCCCACCACCTGCTCTACAACCCGATGGTGGCCGGCCTTTCGTGGTTGGTCCGCCTGCTGACCGGATCGGTCTTTGTTCTCGACATTGGCGCCGCGGTCAGCGCAGCGGCGGCCGCGGCGGCAGCAGCTGGGACCTACCTGGTCCTTCGTCGGCACGAGGTAGACAACGACTCAGCGTTGATGGCCACGGTCATGCTCGTCTTGGCGGGTGGTGTGTGGAAGTACGCAACTCGAATGGAGGTCTACACCCTGGCGGCGGCGGGGGTGGTGGTGTGGCTGTTTGCGGTGGCGGATGGGCGTGGCTCGTGGCGCAAGGAGGCGGCCGGGTTCGCATCGCCGTGGCTCGGGCACTCGGTCCTGGGGCTCCTGGTTTTGCCCGGCGCGTGGCTGCTCCGGGGGCGGCCGCGGGTGCTGACGGCGGCGATCCTCGGAGGCGTCGTCGTGCCCGGGGCGATCGTGGTGGGCCTCCTCGCCGGCATCAGGAAGGTCGATGGCCTGGCCGGGGTGCCGGCGATCTTCGCCGGTCCGGGGCTCGGTCGCTGGCTTTCGGCGCCGGATCCGCTCGGCGCCCTGCGGGCGCTGCGCGGCCTGGTGGTGTGGCGGAGCTACCACGCCCTACCGGTCTACCCGTCGTGGGTCATGTGGACCTTCGACCTGCTGGGTGCGATCGCAGCGGCCGTCCTCGGTGCGCTCTTCATATGGGGTGTCGTCGCGGTTCTCCGCGGTGGCTCTCGGGTCGGCCGGGTGGCGCTGGCCGGCCTCGCGGTGCTGGTGCCGCTGTGGCTGGTCTGGGACTCGGGCAACACCGAGCACGTGGTCGCCGCGGCACCCCTCTTCGCGGTCTTGGTTGCGGTCGGCGCGTCGTCGATTCGGCGTCAGGTCGCGCTCGCGTCACTGGCTGCGGCCGCGGTCTCGCTTCTGGTCGCGAACGGTCTTGGTTCGGCGCTCCTCGAAACCCAGCCGCACCTGAGCCGGGTCATGGTGGTGGCGGACCATGTTCAGCGGACGATCCCGGATGGCGGAACGCTGGTGATGATCGGGGTCGAAGCCGAGCTTCGTCTCGGGCTGCCCTATCTGGCATCGCGCCGCGTGGTCGATCTCACGTCGCTCGTTCACTCGGCCCGCCGCGCCGGCGCTCCTCCGGCAGCCGCCGTCGAACGCTGGCTGCAGATGGCGGCGGAGGCGCAAGATCCCTGGATGCTCGAAGATCCGGATTCGGCGGTGGTGACGTTATGGGTGGGCGAGCTGGGCATCCAGGAAATTGATTGGCGGCGAGCTCGCTCGCGGCTCGCTCTCGCCGGTGGAGCCACCCTCCCCGCGGATGGCGTGGCCGTTCGATCGCCGGTGATACTCCGCCGGGTCGAGGTCAGTCCATGACGGCCGCTCCGGCGGTGGGTGAACAGGGTGTCATCGTCGTCGATTTGGGGCTGCGATAGGATTCAATGATGGCTAACCCGCATTTCTCACCAATCGCCTGCTGCGGCCGGCGATGCACCGCACCCAGCGTGGTTTTCTCGCTTCGGCGTGCTCGACGTACTGTGAAGTACGACTCCGCGCACCTCAGGT
>JAIVTZ010000337.1:0-4943 GCA_049188105.1 Deltaproteobacteria bacterium
CTGCCTTGAGGTCGTGGTCGAGGGCATAGTCGCCGATGAAGCGTTCGATCGAGTTGATGCCGACCGGCCCGTCCTTCTGACCGCGGTTGCAGCCGGTTTCGCAGGGATGGGGGCAGACCCGTCCCATCACCGACGGGAAGGGGTTGGTCTCCATCTCGATGCGCCACGCCTGCTCGCACGCCTCGTCGAGGCTCAGACCGAGCTTCTCGCGCAGGCTGATGATCGTCAGCCAACCACGGATGTCGTTACCGCTCGGGCAGTTTCCCGTGCACGGCGGCAGGCTCTCGACGTAGCGCGGGCGCAGGGACGATATCTGCGAGCCGCTGGCGCCGCCGGCCATTCGCGCCGACATCTTGCTCGATGTCTTCTTGTCCTTCTTCTTCAGCAGACCCATTGGTCACGCCTCCTCACTGGCAGCGAGCTCGATCTCACGAGATCTTCGCCATGTGTTTCTTGAATTCTTCAAGCTCACCGAGGATTTCGTCGTGCTTTTGCTCGTCGACCAGAAGGTACTTGAGCAGGATGTTCTGCACGGGCTCGGTGGAATCTTCGAGGAGCTCCTTGGCGAGCTCGATGGTCTGGCGTTCGAGCTCGTCGTGGGCCTCGATCTGGCCCCAGATCTCGGCCAGGTCATCTGGCGACAGGGTTACCGCGGTCCGGGTCATGCTGTCGATGATGAACTGCTGCACCCGATGATGCTGCACCGAGTCGTTGCGAATGATCTCCATGATTTGACGGATCAGGAGATTATCGGTCTTCTCCATGATCTGGGACGTGGTCTCGATAGCGTCGCGTTCGATGCCTTGCCACTGACGCAGGACCTCGACCCAGTGCTCGGTTCGTTCGGGTCCCGACTTGCGCTCTCCTCGTGCCATCACATCCTCCAGATTTCGTAGTGGAGACAGGAAGCACCCCCCGAACCGTAGGCCCGGGGGGCAACCTGTGCTCAGCCTTCAGGAAGCGTCACGTAGCTGCCGCCGGCGTACTTGTAGGTGCAGCGGCCGGAGTCGATGAGCAGGCGAATCGCCTTCTTGCACATGCTCTTGTCGACGTTGTCCTCGCCGAACTGCTCGATCATCTCCTTGGTGATGTCCATGGGTTTCAGGTTCTTTTTGCCATGCGTCGACTCAACGAGCTCGTACATGGAGTCAGCAATCTGATCGATCGTGACTTCAGCCATGGTTTCCTCCTAGTGGCGCAGCTGCGCCGTCCTATTAAAGGTCTCACCCGCATGTGTGAAGTCGTCGATGTGGTACTTGGTGAACTCCTGTCCGATGAGCTCGAAGAACTTCGGCCAGCCGATGCGGTCGATCCACTCACCCATCCGCTCGTGCTTGCGGGCGTTGTCGGCGTAAATCTCGACGATGTTCTTGACCGCTTCGACGACCTCGGGCCAGCGCGGCGGGTTGTTGGGCAGGAAGGGAATCGCCAGCTTCGAGAACTTCGGCGGCACCCGCGAGTTCGAGACCTTGCCGCCGACCCAGATCGAGATGCCGTCGGTCTTCGGGTTGTTGATCGTGCATGCCGGGCACACCGTGTAGCAGTTGCCGCAGTACATGCATTGCTCCTCGACGATCTCCACCGTCTGCTTGCCGTCGATCGTCACCGGCCGGATGGCGCCCGTCGGGCACGAGGCGACCAGGGTCGGGATCTCGCACATCTTGGGCAGATCGTCGTGATTGATCACCGGCGCCCGGGTGTGGACCCCGAGGATCGCGATGTCGGAGCAGTGGACCGCGCCGCACATGTTGAGACAGCAGGCATAGGCGATCCGCATCTTCGCCGGCAGGTCCTTCTCGCCGGAGAAGTATGGGAAGAGCTCGTCCATCACCGACTTGACCACGCCCGAGGCGTCCGACGCCGCTGAGTGGCAGTGTACCCAGCCCTGGGTGTGGACGATGTTGGAGAGCTTGCTGCCGAGACCGCCGATCGGGAAGCCTATCGCATCGAGATCCTTGATCAGGGGCTCGATCTTCGACTCGTCGGTGAGCAGGAACTCGACGTTGTTGCGGCTCGTCCACCGCAGGTGGCCGTCGCAGTACTTGTCGGCGATGTCGCAGAACTCCCGAATGGTGGTGATCGCAAGCAGCCGCGGCGAGGCGGCGCGGACCGTGAAGAGCTTGTCGCCGGACTCGCCGACGTGCACCATCACACCGGGCTTGATGATCTCGTGGTAGTCCCACTTGCCGTAGTTCTTCTTGATGACCTCGGGCAGGAACTGCTCGTAATGAGGCGGTCCGATGTCGGTTTGGCGTTCGAATACAGGCATGAGTTCCTCCCTTCCTATTCCGCACCGTCTTCGAAGATCTCGTCGTCGAAGAAGATGTAGGGGTTCGTGCGTGGGTGCATCACCATCTCGGGAACCGGGTCGAGCCCGATCTCCTCGAGGAAGTTGGACAGACCGACGCGCTGGATGAACTCACCCGTGCGCTCGCGGGCCTTGCCGTGCTCACCCCAGAGGTCCCAGATCGCCTCGGTGAGCTCCTTGAGGTCCTCGTAGTCCGACTCGGGGTCCATCTCGAGGAAGGGCACGAAGACCGACGACAACAGGGCGCCGCCGACGATCGGCGCCTTCGAACCGATGAGGATGGTCGCGCCGCGCTCCTTGCCGGGTTTGAGCGCCTTCGGCATCAGGTTGATGCAGTGCATGCACTTGACACAGTTCGAGTTGTCGATGTCGAGGGTCGTGCCGTCCCACGCCATGCATCTGGTGGGACAGAGGTCACAGGCCTCGGCATTGATGTCCGTACCGTTCTTCTCGTACTCCTTGACCCTCTCCTGGTTGACCTGGATGTCGTCCTTCCAGACGCCGATCACCGAGCAGTCCGAGCGCGCGATCGAGGCCACGCAGTCGTTCGGGCAACCCGAAAACTTGAACTTGTACTTGTAGGGGAAGAAGGGACGGTGGAGCTCGTCCTGGAAGGTCTGGGTGATGTTGTAGCAGGCATCGAGGGTGTCGTAGCAGGCCCACTCGCAGCGTGCGGGACCGACGCAACAGCTCGGGGTGCGCATGTTGGAGCCTGAGCCGCCGAGATCGAAGCTCGGCATGTCTTCCTTCTTACTGCTGAGCTCCGCGAAGCAGGGCTCGAGAGCCTCGGTGCTCGACCCGAGGAACACGATGTCGCCGGTGGAGCCGTGCATGTTGGTGAGGCCCGAGCCGTGCTTCTCCCAGATGTCGCACAGGTGGCGCAGCGCCTTTGTGTTGTAGAACCAGGCCGACGGCTGATTGACGCGGTAGGTGTGGAACGACTTCACGTGGGGGAACTCGTCCGGGAGATCGCAGTAGCGACCGATCACACCTCCGCCGTAGCCCATGACGCCCACGATGCCACCGTGCTTCCAGTGGCTGAGGTGCTCCTCATAGGACCGTTCGAGGATCCCGAGCACATCATTCGACATCAGGTTGTGCCCGGCCTCCTTCTTGATTTCCTTGACGAAGCTCGGCCACGGTCCCTTCTCGAGCTCGTCAAGCAGCGGCGTTTTTCTCTTCATTTCTGTCATGGCCACTCCTTTCGGGTTCCGGTTGATATGAATGCTGAAAAGACGATCATCTTGATCTCATCGCCACGTCCGACATCATCGAGCTGATGTTGGTCCAGAGTTTTTCGAGTTCGTTCCGCAAGAGAAACCCCTCCTCACGCCGCAACCACCCGATCCGTCGTCGATGGTGCAACCCCTGTGCCAGAGGAGAACCTCGTGCAACATTTCACAAATCTTTGAGAAAACGTCACTTCCGAATGAATCTGCGCTGTGGTGCCGTTGCGTCCGTCAACCCGTGTTACAAAGACGTAACGACACAGACCTTCACCCCGGAAACAGCTCAATCAGAGCGGTGGCGACCATCGAGCTCCGGAACTTCGATCCCGAGGTCCCTGATCTTGCGGAAAAGGGTGCTCGGATGGATACCGAGCTCTTCCGCCGCCGCCTTGCGGCTGCCCCGGTGCCGGCGCAACGCTTCGGCTATGTGGCACACCTCCAGGGAGCGCAGGGTCGCACCGGCACGGCGGGGGATTTCGACACCTCGATCCCCGCGCGTCAGCTCGGGCGGGAGATGCTCGAGCTCGATGACGCCGCCCCGGCACAATACGAAGCCATGCTCGATGATGTTCTCGAGCTCGCGGGCGTTGCCCGGAAAGTCGTGGCTCATCAACAACGCCAGGACATCGTCCGACACCGCAGCGATGTTCTTTTCCTGCAGCCGGTTGAAGCGGTCGATAAAGTGGTCGATCAAGAGCGGGATGTCCTCCCGCCGGTCGCGAAGGCTCGGCAACTCGAGCCGGATGACGTTGATGCGGTAGAAGAGGTCTTCGCGGAACGACCCCTCCTCGACCAGCCGCGCGAGATCGCGGTGGGTTGCGGCCACCACCCGCACATCCGCCGGCACCGGCTCGACCCCGCCGAGCGGCTCGTAGAGGTGCTCCTGGAGGACGCGGAGCAGGCGCATCTGCATCGCCGGCGAGATGTCCCCGATCTCGTCGAGCAGGATGGTCCCACCCTCCGCGATCGCGAATCGGCCGGGCTTGTCCGTGCGGGCGTCGGTGAAGGCGCCGGCCTTGTGGCCAAAGAGCTCGGACTCGAGGAGGGTATCCGGGAGGGCGCCGCAGTTGATGGCCACGAAGGGTTTCTCGCGCCGCGGCGAGAGCTCGTGGATGGCGCGGGCGAAGAGCTCCTTGCCGGTGCCGCTGGCGCCGTGGATCACCACCGTGCTGTCGCTGGCGGCGATGGCCGGAAGGACGCCGAAGAGGTCGCGCATCGCGGGGCTGCGGCCGATGATGTCGCCGAGCGAGTAGCGACCCGCCAGCTCCTTGCGCAGCTCCTCGACCTGGCTGAGGTCGCGGAAGGTCTCCACCCCGCCGACCGGACGCCCCCTGTCGTCCCTGAGCACCACTGTTGAGATGCTGATGGGGATCTTGCGCCCCTTCGTGTCGATGATGACGGCGGCC
>JAIVTZ010000338.1:0-4935 GCA_049188105.1 Deltaproteobacteria bacterium
ATGGGCTCCGCCGCGACAGGTCGCGGCTAGGCGTTCGGTGTGCTGGCGACGGACCCCTGGTTGATCGGGGTATAGTGACTGCATGACAGAGCTCTCCGAGAAGGAAATCGACCGCCTTGTAGAGGCCGCGACATCGGTGCGCGTCCGCGCCCGCGCTCCCTATTCGGGGTTCGCGGTGGGCGCCGCGGTCCTCAGCTCCGATGGGTGCGTCCACGTCGGGTGCAACGTTGAAAATGCCTCTTATGGTCTCAGCGTCTGTGCCGAGCGGCATGCAGTGGCAGCCGCAGTCGCAGCGGGAACAAGCGATCTCAGCGCCGTCGCGGTCGTCACGGATTCGAGCCCGCCGGCGTCGCCGTGTGGTGCCTGTCGTCAGGTGCTGGCCGAGTTCGGAAATTTCCCGGTCATTCTCGCAAACCTGGCGGGCGCTCGGATCGTGACGAGTGTTGGGGAACTGCTTCCGAATGCGTTCACCCCCGAATCGTTTTCTAAGAGTTAAAAGTTGAGAGTTGAGAGTTGAGAGGTGCGGAGGATCGCGGGTTTTCCCGTGGCGGGTCTGAACTCTAAACTCTGAACTCTGAACTCTCAACTCTCAACTCCAGCTATCGTTTCGTGAAGCTGTTCAAATTGTCGCGTGAGCTTGTGCGAGCTTGCCATGTAGGGCAACGGCTTCGACGCCTCGTGTGACTCGCGCACCTTGACCGATGAGGAAATGAACGGCTCGAGGATCGGCAGTCCTTCCGCGGTCAGCTCGTCCACCACCCGTTGCGGAAGACGAGCACGAGCCTGAAACTGGTTGACGACGATTCCGCCTATCTCGAGATTTGCGTTGTGGTCCTCACGAACCTCCTCGACGTTGTCGAGGAGGTTGTACAGGGCGCGGCGCGAGAATTCGTCGCAGTCGAATGGGATCAGACAACGGTCGGCTGCGATCAGCGCCGACAGGGTGTAGAAGTTGAAGGCCGGTGGGGTGTCGAGAAAGACCGCGTCGTAATCCTCGAGCTGGTTGAGCGCATCGCGCAGCTTGTAGATCTTGTACTTGGCCTCCAGCTTGGCTTGCAGCTCCTCGAGCTCGAGGTCGGCCGGCATGACGTGCAGGTCTTCGAACCGGGTGTGGTGGATGAAATCCTTGGCGCCGTCGCGGAAGAGCTTGAAGCCGAGGGTCTGCTGGAAGAACTGAGCCAGGTTCGGGCTCGCCTCCCCGGCGTCCGAACCAAGCAGGTAGTGGCTGGCGTTGGCCTGAGGGTCGAGATCGACGACCAGGGTACGGCGTCCCTGACGGGCGCTCACCGCGGCCAGGTTGCTGACGATCGTCGATTTGCCCACGCCGCCCTTTTGATTGAAGACCACCCATCTCATCTCTGTCCTCCCGTCTGCCGCCGCAGCCGCCACAGATTATCGACGATGCCGCACTGCGTCAAGAAATGACGGGAAAAATCGCTGAGGAGATCAATCTTGGGAATTGCCAGCCGCGAAGCGGCGACAGACCAGCGAGAGATGAGTGCTGCGGCTCACGCCGCAGCCGTAATCTGTCGCCCCTCCAGGGCTTGTCGTTTCCTGCGGTTCCAATCCTGGGGCTCACGCCCCAGGCTACGAGTCTGCCACCCCTTCGGGGTTTGATCAGATTGGGTTTCTCGTTTCCAGGGGCTCACGCCCCAGGCTACGAGTCTGCCACCCCTTCGGGGTTTGATCAGATTGGGTTTCTCGTTTCCAGGGGCCCACGTCCCAGGCCGCTGAATCGCATGCCCACCAAACCCGCTCTCGTAAGGAACTCTCAAAATTCCTTCCGGAGGATCCAGCCCGCTCTTCACACCGGATTTCTTAGCGAGGGTGGCGAATGTTTAGCCGCGAAGCGGCGACATATCCATAGCCTGGGGCGTGAGCCCCAGGAACACAGTGTGAAAATAGCCGACCAGCCGCGAAGCGGCGACAGACAATGAGGTACCGTAGTCCCGTGAACGAGGAGCTTCGAGGATTTCGCGTTTCGAGTGCCCGCCGCGGCACGAGAGGACCAGCGCCGGTCGTTGTGGCCACCGCCGCGGTCGTGCTGCTCGCGGTCATCGTCGTCTTGGTTTCGCGGGAGGATGAGGCGCCGGCGGAGATACCGACGCCGACGGCCCTGCCCAGCAATACGCCGACGGTTGCCCCCTCCCCCACCATCGCCATCGTCGAGCGGGCGTCCGAGTGGGTGGCGGTGTCGATTCCTGAATCAACGCCGACGCCGTGGCCGAGATCGTGGCCGACGTCGCCCCCGCCTCCAACCAGGCGTCCACCCTCCCCCACCCCCCGCATCTCCGAGTGTGTGACCTACCGGTGGACCTCGGTCCAGATATTCAGGCCATCCGCCCAGGTTTTGATCGAGATCAACGCCACCAACCGCTGCACTCACGATCTCGGGCCGCTCGAGCTGTGGTTCGAGATCACCGGCTGGCGCGACGGCGGCCTCGTCCAGACCGTCCGCGGTCACCCGTTCGAGGCTATCCGGCGCCGCCGCTCGGGAATCATCGCTATTGGGCTTCCGGGGTCCATCGACTGGTATGATCAAATTACGGTCGAGATTTTGGATTGAGGCTGTTCTTTTCTTCCCCGCACAATCGTCGAACGATTGTGCGGGGAAGAAAAGAAAACAGGGATTGCCACTATACCGGCCATTGGACAAGGCTCCAGCTTCGGCGTATCGTGGGAGGTGATGAGCATCGTGACTGACCGCATTCTCGACGAGGCATTGCAGCTCCCGGTGGCGGAGCGGGCGAGAGTCGCCGCCGAGTTGATCGCCAGCATCGATGGCCCACCGGACCCCGGCGCCGAAGAAGCGTGGGCGGCCGAGGTCGAGCAGCGTGCGCGGCGCTCTCTGGTCGGTGAGTCCACCAGCGAAGACTGGGGCATCGTTCGCCAGAGGATCAGCGCAAAGCTCCGCAATCGATGACAAAACCCATTCGGATTGATTCCGAGGCGGAGAACGAACTCACCGCCGCCTGTGAGTGGTACGAGCAGCAATGCGCGGGCCTCGGAGACGAGCTGTTGCAGGCGATCCACGAAACCATCGCTCGCGTTGCCGACTACCCGGGTTCAGGTGCGTTGTATCCCCAAATGCCCGAGGAATTAGGCGTACGGCGGGTGTTGGTAAGACGATTTCCGTACGCAGTGGTGTACCTCGATCTTCCGAATGAAATTAGAATCCTCGCCTTTGCTCACACCAGGCGCAAACCGGGCTACTGGCGCGAGCCGGACGGTCGCTGAGCTGACGATGTTTGAACGACGCTCAAATATTATTGTGGAGGATGCGGATGCCGGCAGATAGGTTGACGGTCGAGGAGTTGGTCGCGCTCGTTCGACGGGTGTTCGAGCCTCGCGAGGAGGATCGGGCGTTGGCGGTGATCGTCGATCTTCCCGATGACGAGGTGGGGGATAACCCGCGGTGGAAGGAGCGACGGGCGCTGGCGGCGGGCTGGGTGCGCGAGCTGGCCTCCTCGCGGGCCGAGCACGGGATCGAGGTCTCTCTCTTCCTCTACCCGAACGTCCACTCGAACAACGCCGATCTGCCGGCATCCGCGTGGCGATGGACGGATGACACCGTGCCCAATCACATCGAAGACATGACTGGACGGCTCGAGGAGCCCATGGAGGCGGTGCTGTCGCAGCACCCGCTGGTCATCGCCCCGACCGAGTTCTCGACCACCGCGCCCTTGAAGATGATGGCGCCGCGCCTCGGTTTCCGCGCCGCCACCATGCCCGGATTTTCACGCGAGATGGTGCCTGCGTTGCGGCTTGACTACACCGAGGTCAACCGCCGCGTGAACTACCTCAAGGATCTTCTCGATGACAGCGTCGGTGCTGATTTTCTGTTCGTCGTCGACGGTTCGACCCAGTACGAGCTGCACCTCGACCTTCGCCACCGCACGGCCCACGCATCGGGGGGTCTGTTGCGCGAGCCGGGGACCGCGGGCAACCTGCCGTCCGGGGAGGCCTACATCGTCCCTTACGAGGGCGAGTTGGAGGGTGACCCCAGCGCCAGCAACGGCGCGCTCCCGATTCAGATCGGGGACGAGGTTGTGGTCTTCGCGATCGAGAACAACCGGGCGGTCAAGATCCTCTCATCCGGGCCGGAATCCGAGGCCGAGGCCGAACGCCTTGCAGCGGAGCCTGCGCGGGGCAACCTCGCGGAGCTCGGCCTCGGTGTTCTCGCGGACTTCGGGATCACCCCCATCGGCGAGGTCCTGCTCGATGAGAAGCTCGGCCTCCACCTCGCCTTCGGGCGCAGCGAGCACTTCGGAGGTCAGGTGGGACCTGCAGACTTCTCACGACCGGAGGCGGTCATGCACCAGGACCACGTCTACCTGCACGAGCTCCAGCCGAGGGTCAACGCCGCCCGGGTGGTGCTCACCCGCACCAACGGTGAGACGCTCGATCTGATTCGAAATGGGGAGTACGTGATCGAGTTTTCTGGAGGCTGAAGCGGGGGCGGTTGCCGCCCCATCTTCCTCGCTGCCGCGATAGCTCAGCCGAGGAGAGCGCCAGCCACCAAGACCACAAGAAAGAGGACCCCGACCGCCATCGGAAACAGGATCTGGTTGTTGGAGGTTTCTTCCGTTCGGGTGTCGATCTCGTTCACCTTTTCGCCCCCCAGTTTGGCCTGCGAGAACTCGGTCCTCGCACAGCATAGTAAAACAATTTCGGCCAGAAGCCAAAACGCTGCCATCGACTCACGGTCCAGCTCCATAACAACCGGTGATTTGGGTCACTCGATGCACAATCAAGGTGATTCCAAGGCAGATTGTGGCGAAAAAAAGGCAACCGGAATTCTCAATTTTGAATTACCACCCACCCTCCCGCGGAATTCCGGATTTCGGCCTTGTCACGGCGAAGCTGAAAGCGAAGCCGGATTTCAGATTTTCCGCTCGCCCCCCACGACCGGTAGGGAAATAGGCGGAAACTCAA
>JAIVTZ010000339.1:0-4919 GCA_049188105.1 Deltaproteobacteria bacterium
CGGGGGCTTCTGGGGGTTGTGAGACCTGGTACCTGGGGCTGACGCCCCAGGCTATGAGTCTGTCGCGCCTTCGGCGCTCGGTCATTTGCCCGTCCGTCGTGGCCCGCACTAGGAACGGCCCGCCGGTGTTTCTTTCTGATGGTTTCCTGAGCACAGCCCAGGGTGAGTTGCTGCTAATCGGTTGCAGGGGAGATCGCGTGTCGAAACAAAGAAGATGGAGCTCGTTCACAAGATTGTGAAACGATTCACAATCATTGACACATCTGATAAACTGCGCTGATGAGTTGGGAGTTGCACCGTGTCGTGATCGTCGGCGGGGGGATGATGGGAAGGTCTCTCGCCACCAAGGTCGCCCAGGAGGGCATCAACGTCTACCTCAAGGAGGTCTCCACCGAGGCGGTCGCGGTCGCCAAGTCCGAGCTCGACCAGTCGCTCGAGCATGAGATCGCGAAGTTCGGGCTGACCAATGCCGAGAAGAAGGCGATCATGTCGCGGATCACCTGGGTCACCCACTACGACTGCGCAACCGACTGCGATCTCGCTCTCGAGGCAGTGCAGGAGGACTTCGGGCTCAAACGCCAGATCCTGCGCGAGCTCGACCGCCGGATGCCTGCCGAGAACCCCATCGTCATCACCACCTCCACCCTCTCGATCACCGAGCTCGCGACCCAGAACACACACCCGGAGCGCTTCGTCGGCATGCACTTCCTGTACCCGGTCACCACCACCCGCGTTGTCGAGGTCGTGCGCGGCCAGCTGACCACGGACGAGGTCTACGAGCGGGCGATCGATTTCGCGCGGTTTCTCGGCAAGGTCCCGATCAAGGTTTTCGAGATGCCCGGCTTCGTCACCACCCGTACGATCCTGCCGCTGATCAACGAGGCGATCCACATCGTCATGGAGGGCGTCGCCGAAGCCGCCGAGGTCGACCTCGCCCTCAAGATGGGCTTCGACTTCAACACCGGCCCGCTCGAGTGGGCCGATCGCACGGGCCTGGATCGCGTGCTCAACTGGATGCAGCACCTCTACCGGGAGAGCGGCGAGCCGCGCTTCCGGCCCTGCCCCCTCCTCAAACGCCTGGTGCGGGCCGGTCTCCTCGGCGCCAAGACCGGTCGCGGGTTCTTCGAGTATGACGAGAACCGGCATCGAACCGATCGCCTGCCGGATGACAAGCCCAGGATGGCGTAGGCCTCTCGGAGCAACACATGAAAATCCTAGTCCTCAACAGTGGATCGTCCTCGGTCAAGTTTCAGATCATCGAAACCGACCTCGAACGAATGAACGCCCATCAGGACCTGACTCTGGCCGTGGGCCAGGTCGAGAAGATCGGCCTCTCCGACTCGCGGCTGGTGCTCGAGGTACCGGATCGAAAGACCTACCAGGACTATCGTGAGATCCTGGAGCACCGCACCGCCATCGAGTGGGTGCTGCGCATTCTCACGGATCCCGAGCACGGCATCATCGATTCGGTCGATGAGATCGGCGCCGTCGGTCATCGGGTGGTCCACGGCGGCGAGGCCTTTGCGTCGTCGGTGTTGATGACTCCCGAGGTGGTCGAGCAGATCGAGGAATGCTCGGCGCTCGCCCCGCTCCACAACCCGGCCAACCTCAGGGGGTATTACGCGGCCAACGCCGCCATGCCCGATGTCCCGCACATCGCGGTCTTCGACACCGCCTTCCACCAGACCATGCCGCCGCACGCCTATCTCTATGGCATCCCGTTTCAGCTTTACAAGAAGCACCACCTGCGGAAGTACGGGTTCCACGGTACCTCGCACCGGTTCGTGGCCTTTCGCGGCTGCCAGATCCTGGAGTGGGAGCGGGAAGAGAAGAGGCTCATTACCATCCACCTCGGCAACGGCTGTTCGCTGGCGGCAGTGGACCACGGCCGCAGCATCGACACCTCGATGGGCTTCACGCCGCTCGAGGGTCTGATCATGGGTACCCGCTCGGGCGACATGGACCCCGCCATCATCCCCTGGCTGATGGCCATGGAGGAGCTGACGCTGCACCAGGTCAACACCATGCTCAACAAGCACTCGGGGTTGTACGGCGTTTCGGGAGTTTCCTCGGACATGCGCGAGCTGTTGGAGGCGCGGGCCAACGGCAACGAACGCGCCGATGTCGCGTTCCGCATGTTCTGCTACCGCCTCAAGAAGTACATCGCCGCCTACGCCGCCGCGATGAGCGGCGTCGATGCCGTTTTCTTCACCGGAGGGATCGGAGAGCGATCTCCCGAGGTGCGGGAGCTCGCTCTGAGCGGTCTCGAGTTCATGGGCATCGAGGTCGACCCGGAGCGCAACCAGTCCGTCACCGACGGCGAGGGCGAGATCACAACCGACGCCTCGCGGGTTCGGGTGCTGGTGGTCCCGACCAACGAGGAAAAGACCATCGCCCGAGACGTCGTCAGGGTGCTGAATGGGATCATGCCGGTCTTCACTCAGCCGGAAACAATTACCTGACCCAGGCAGGGTTCAGGGTCCAGGGTCCAGGGTTCACCAAGCAGGCCGCGCCTGGACCTGCGCCCTGTACCTTGTACCCTGCGCCCTGCGCCCTGTGCCCTGTAATTTCACTCCTCTTCGGCGGCTTCCTGCTCCCGTGCCTGCCTCGCCTCGTCGACAAACCGGCTGACCCGGTAGATGTAGTTGAACGCAGAGACGATCACCAGGCCGAAGGCAACGTAGAAGCACACCTCGGGTATCAGCCACGGGACCGCGGTCACGTTCGCCAGCAGCACGACCGCGACCGTGACGACCAGGGCCAAGGTCGTCGCCTTGCCGAGCGCCGACGGCGGAAACTCGCGGATCCCCTCAACTATGTACAGGACCCCGGCCACCAGCATGATGATGAAGTCCCGGAAGAGCGCGAGGATGGTGAGCCACAGGGGGATCACCACCTCCTGACCCTGTGGGAACGTGAGCGCGATGTAGCCCACGGTGAGCAATAGCTTGTCGGCTATCGGATCGAGGTAGGCGCCGATCAGAGACTCCATGTCCATGCGCCGGGCCAGGTAGCCGTCGAGGGCGTCGGTGAGACCGGCGATGATGAAGATCCACAACGCAAGGCGGTAGTCCTTGTCAGCCACCGCCATAACGAAGAACGGCACCATCGCCATCCGCAGCATGGTGATGAAGTTGGGCAGGGTGAGCGGGCGCAACTTGTCCTCCACCCGCGTTCGGATTTTTCCCCGTGCCTCCCGCTTCTTGGCCGCCGCGGTCACGCCTTCTCCCCCCGGTTGAGCGCCCACAGCAAACGCAACCCGTGCAGGGTGAGGTCCGGTTCCACGTGGTGGATCAGATCTGTCTCACTGGCGAAGGCGCCGGCGAGACCCCCCGTGGCCACCACCGTCGCCTCGCCGATCTCGTCCAGGATGCGCCGCGTGACCCCCTCGATCAGCCCGAGATAGCCGTAAAAGAGTCCCGACTGGATGCTGTCGACGGTTCCCTTGCCGATCACCCGCGGAGGTGGCGCCATGGCGACGCTCGGCAGCTTGGCGGTCTTCAACGACAGGGCTTCGGCAGTGACCCCGGGGCCTGGAGCGATCGCTCCGCCCAGGTACTCACCGCCGGCCGAAACCACCTCCCAGGTAATGGCGGTGCCGAAGTCCAACACCAGGCATGGCCCGCCGTGCTCGGCGAAGGCCGCGACGGCGTCGCAGAGACGATCGGCACCGAGCTCCTGGGGCGCATCCACCAGCAGCGGCATGCCGGTCCGGATGCCGGGCTCGACGAAGAACACGTCTTTGTCGAGGTAGCGCCGCACCCCTTCCTTGAGCCTCGGGTCCATCAGCGGCACAACCGACGACACCGCCACGTCGGCGAGGTCTCCGGGCTCGACGCGCTCCCATCGAAGCAGCTGGAGGAGCCATATCCCAACCTCGTCGGCAGTGCGCTCGGCGTGGGTGGTCAGCCGCCAATGGGTCTTCAGGGACTCTCCCTCGAAAAGCCCGACCACGGTGTTCGTGTTTCCAACATCTAGCGCCAGCAGGAATTTGCCCAACTTTCGTCCTCCGATAAATGCACGTTACAATCCCACGCGCGCGCTGTCCAGAACCCAATCGCTCGGGGACCGTAGTATGATCTGCGAACTGCGCCATGACTCGGGGTCATCCCGACCGGAAGTGAGCGAAATTCGAAACAACCACGGAAGGAGCCAATCGATGAGTCTTCGACGACAACTGTCGACGGCCGGGCTGGTGTTCGGAGCGCTGATGTGCGCGATCACCGTTGCAGCCCAGGACGCCAAGGTACCGGTCCAGGAGGTGTTCCTGGACAACGGAATGAAGCTGCTGATGGTGGAGCGGCACGAGAGCCCCACCGTTACCGCGGGTTGGACGGCCCATGTCGGGTCGGTCAACGAGGACGTCGGGGTCACCGGCATCGCCCATCTCTTCGAACACATGATGTTCAAGGGCAGCCGCACCCTCGGCACATCGGATTACGAGAAGGAGGCCGAGATCATCGAGAATCTCGATCAGATCCGCCTCCAGATGGACGTCGAGTACGCCGAGATGCGAGAGGCCAAGCGGCGCGGCGAGGTCACCGGCAGCATCTACCTGCCCGAGAACCAGACCGAGCGTCTCGCCGAGCTGCGCGAGGAGATGAAGGCCCTCCAGGCACAGCAGAAGGAGTTCATCGTCAAGGACGAGTTCGACCAGATCTACACCGAGGCCGGCGCCTCGGGGATGAACGCCGGCACCATGCAGGACGCCACCCTCTACTTCATCACGGTCCCGGCCAACAAGCTCGAGATGTGGTTCTGGATGGAGTCGGAACGCCTGCTCAACCCGGTATTCCGCGAGTTCTACTCCGAGCGCGACGTGGTGCGCGAGGAGCGCCGCATGCGGGTCGAGTCGAACCCGACCGCCAAGTACGAGGAGCAGTTCGACTTCATGTTCTGGGGCTCGCTGCCCTACCACC
>JAIVTZ010000340.1:0-4901 GCA_049188105.1 Deltaproteobacteria bacterium
AACTGTCTGTCGCGCCTCCGGCGCTCACATCACCGATACGCCTTCGCGGAGTTACTTCCTCGGTGTCTCCCGAGGAACCGCGGGTGGGGCGCTGATTACTGATTTCTACGACTGCGTCGGAAACCGCTGCGTGACGTACCCGTCGGATGGCTCGGGCGGTTGGGCCGGGCGCGTGGTGGCTCGTTCCTGCATCCTCCGGTACCACTCCTCGGACAGCTCCCGCGGCGCAAAGGAGAGGTAGAGAGCGACCCAGCAAAACGTGCTCCCGAGCCAGGACAGCAGAAGTGCGAGTTCGGCGGTGGGACCCTCCACCAACACGGGCAATGCAAGCAGGGCGAGGCCAGGCACGGCCCACAGCACGAGCGTGAAGAGCGAGCGGATGGGTTGCCGGAGGCTCGCGCCCAAACCGCGCAGCCATGCCACCACCGCCGACCGGCGTCCGGACTCTCCGAGCAGCCACGCCCCACGGAGGGTCGAGAGCCAGCACACGATCAGCACTACCGCGGTCAGCACGAGGCCCACCGCCAGGAGAACACCCGAACGCCCCCCGGCGCCGGTCCTCCCGGCGGTATGGATGAGGGACTCGAGCGCAAGCCAGATCGCCGCCAGCATTGCCGCGGTGACGGTGACGGCAACCAGCACGAGCCGGGCGTAACGCCACCACCAGACGACCCCGTGGCCGAGAATCTCTGAAAGTCGGACACGGGTTGCGCCGGCGCCAAACCACCATCGCACGATGCCGCCGTGCCACAGCACCGACCATGCGATGAGGGCGAGACCTCCAGAGATCAGCGCGAGGGCGAGCGGGCCCGCGACCGGACGGATCAGCTCGACCAGAATCAGGATGCTGTCGCCGGGCGGCAAGGACCGGGCCGGAAGGTCGGCGCGGGTCGCGCCGGCGGCCAGATTCACCACCAGCTGCGCGGGCAGGAAGACTGCCATCGAGACCAGCCACACCGCCCCAACCAATCGGCGCAGCCGCAGCGCGTGGCGAAATCCGGAAATCGGAGAGGGCGTCTCGATCACTCTCAGCTCCACTTCAGGAAGATCTTGCCGGCAACGTCGAGAACCTCGCGCACCCACCACAGAGGGTGGTCCGCGCGGGCCGGCTCATCCCGCCAGTAGTTGTCGGCGCGCCGGGTCTCGAGCGCCCACACGCCGTCGGGATCCACAACCACCTGCGCCAGCCGCTCGGACCCCTCGATATTCCAGCGCACCCAGCGTTCCTCACCCTCCCACGTGCGCCTTTCCGACCTGCCGTCGGCCCACGTCAGCTCGACCTCTACCGGGCCGATAAAATCGCCGAGCCGTGCCAGCTCGACATCCACCAGCCAATTGTCGGCATTGCTCTGCCCATCGTCGGCGCCGCCTGCCTCCGTCTCCTCGATCACGCGCCACTCGCCGCCGTCCCAGAAAAATCCCCCGGCGGTCTTCGGCGAGCGTTGGCGCACCGATGTCACGGCCCAGTCGGGAACGGCATCGCTCCAGATCGCCTGTTCGAAGAACGGACCCAGGTCCTGCTCCGCCGCATCACTCAGGGCCGTCACCAGATCACGACCCGAGGGGTGGCGGAAGGCATGCCGGTCGAAGTACAACCGCAGGCCGCGGGCCATCGCCTCGGGGCCGATCAGACCCTCGACGGTGCGCAGGGCGACCGCGGTCTTGGCGTACGAGGCGAGGTAATAGGTCCAACGCCGCCGGTACTCCCACGCCCTCATGGCCACCTTGACCGGCACCCTGGGAACCGCCAGTGAGAGGCGCTCGGCACCCCAGTAGGGAAAGGGCCGGATTTCCGGCACCAGCCCGTCAGCCGCGATCGCGGTCATGCACTCGAGCTCGGCATAGGTGTTGACGCCCTCATCGAGCCATCCCCGCTCGAACTCGTTGGAGGCGAGCATTCCCTGGAAGTACTGGTGGCCGAACTCGTGCACCGTCACCGCCTCGATGTCCGACGACCAGGAGAACGGGGGGTAGGCGTCGAGGCGGTCGGCGCCGGTTGTGAAAAAGGTGGGGTACTCCATGCCACCGGCCTCCTCAGCACCCACAGGCGGCGATACGATCGTCACCTGCGGGTACGGATACGGGCCGTAGAAGAGACCGAACCATGCGACCGAGAGCCGTGCCGCCCGCACCATCCGTGGGGCAAGGACTCGCTGAGAGCGGGGCACGATGAGGCGCAGCCGCATCGGCGGCAGCTCGAGCTCGGCGGCGCTCAGACCGAGCAGAGACTGCGCTCGTTCGAGCCACCGCATCGGCACGTCGCGGCCGGGGGAGAAGTCGGTCTCCACGACCTCCATCAGATCCGGCGGCGCCGCGCACCAGACAAAGTCGTGCACCCGCTCGGCGCGGTAGATCACCGTCCGCCGTCCGCCATCCGCCGGCGCGCTCCCGACCTCGATCCCGGTAGCGCCGAGAACCCAGTCCTGGGGGAGGGTGATCGACACCCGGTAGGCGCCGAAGTCGGCGAAGAACTCCGACGAGGCGTGAAACTGGTGGCAGTTCCACCCCTCTGCTCCCTCGAAAACGCCAAGCTTCGGGAACCACTGACCGACGAGGTGGAAGTCCCCATCGAATCCTGTGCGCGCGATGATTCGCGGCAGCTGAGCCGAGAACTCGAGCTCGAGTTCGACGACGCCACCCGGCTCGACGACCCGCGGCAGCGCCACCCGCGCAACGCTGAAGTCGGCGGGGTTGCCGTCGTCCGGGCGCACGAACTCCAGTCCCGGCATCAGATCGATGCCGTCATCGAGAACCATGCTCTCGATGCGCACCCATCCCCAGCCATCCGTCAGTGCAACCCTGTTGCGTAGCGAGCCGCCTCCAAGCTCGCGCATGAAGGTGGTGTCCGAGCTCGAGAAGGCATTGAGGTAGAGGTGGAGGTAAATTTCGTCGGTGGGCGCATCGGTTGTATTGGTCCACCGAATTTGCTCAAAAGCCTGGAGACGATGGGTGGCCGGATCGAGGCTGACCTCGATTTCGTAGTCGGCGGTCCCGGCATCGACCACCGCGACCAGTCCCAGGGTCAGCGCCGCCGCAACCAGCGCGAAGAACGACGAGCGGGGCTGATGAGTGAATCGCACGTCCACCAACCGAGTGTACCCGAGCGGTCCAACCTGCTCTCCCAAGAAACTCCGGGACTTCTCATGAGAGTGCGAGCTGGGCCTCTGCGGACTGGCCAACCGGAACGAGAAGCACTACATTGAAATATGGAGTTGATTGTGCGACGAATTCTCACGGTCGTGGCGTTGATGATCGCACCGAACCTCGCGGGGGCGGCGGATGTGGGTTTCTCCCTCAACATCGACCAGATTCCGCTGACGCCGAGGCCCAGTCCTCGAGAAGAAGCACGGCTCGCCGAGTGGAACTCACCGATGGGCCGACTGATGCACAACTTCAACCAGCAACAGGCCTGGGTGATGCGGGGAACCATGCCGGGAGGCGAACGGGTGAACGGCCTCGCCGTCAGGGTCAAGGTGCAGAACGGACTTCCCCTGCACATGGTTGCGGCTACGACGCAGGCGAGCATCGATGCCAGCGAGTCCAGGATCGCCGTCGTCCGTTGGCCGTGGAGCACGGACGAGGAAGAACCGGTGATGTCTCTCGACGAACAGCTCTCAATACTTCTGGGGAATCGGCTCACGGGGAGCCGATAGGTATTAGGTATTAGGTTTTAGGTATTAGCTCGGACCACCGCAACGACTCGACGCTTCTCTGAATGTCGGGCAAGCAGGACGGACCGAGGCATCAACAAAGGAACCCAGGTAGAGGGCCGGTAGGACGCTGCGATGAGCTAATACCTAATACCTAACGGCTAATACCTTCGCTCGTCAGAGCTGCTCCTTGAGATTCTTCGAAACCTTGAAGCGTACGCTCTTCGAGGCCGCGATGGTGATCGCTTCTCCGGTTGCGGGATTGCGGCCCACGCGGGCCGGGCGGGCTGTGACCTGAAAGGTGCCGAAGTTGGGCACCGTCACCTTGTCGTCTTCCGCCAACGCCTCACTCATGAGCTCGAAGAGGAGATCGTAGGTCATTGCCACCTGCGTCTTTGCGTAGCCGGTGAGTTCAGCGACCCGGTCCACGAGTTCAGCCTTGCCTGCCATGATTCCTCCTCAGAACTCTCGATGACCCTAACGCTAACGCGGACCCGGGCTGCGGGTCAAGATGGAATAGCTGTGGTCACGTTTCGCGTTGCACCACACGTCATGAAATATTCACCCATTCTGGTCTTCCTGATAGCGCTCGCACTGCTGCTGTGTGCTGCCACGATCACCCATGCCGAAGGAGAAGGAAAGATGATTCCCGTTGGAGATCCGTTCGTCGACTTCGATCTCCCCGCCCATGACGGCACCGCCGTCGGGAGCGCGGACCTTGCAGGGCAACCGTTCCTGCTCTTTTTCTATCCGAAGGCCGACACTCCCGGCTGAACTCTCGAGGCGAACCAGCTGCGGGACAGCTGGACCGAGCTTCAGGATCTGGGAGTCGAGGTGCTCGGGGTTTCCTACGACACGCCGGAGAAGAACCGGGAATTCGCCGAGAAAAACGCGCTGCCTTTTCGGCTGCTGTCGGACAGCGATCACGCGCTGGCCAAGAAGGTGGGGGCATCACGCGCCCTGATTCCCTTCGCAAAGCGCATCTCCTACCTGGTCGGCGCCGACGGAAATGTCCTCGCTGCGTATCCGAAGGTGGACCCCTCAACGCACGCCCGAGAGGTACTGGCGGATTACCGGCGCCTCACCGCACCGCCTCCATCCGACCGGTAACCCGGCCTGCTCGTCGAGCGAGCCCGTTCTCGTCCAGAAACGGCGCTTTTTGGCAATTTCGTCGTCAGACTGCGGATTGCCTTGTGCGGCGTACTCGAGCACAAGCCGCGGAAATCCTTGTCTTCCTAGAACTTGCACAAA
>JAIVTZ010000341.1:0-4898 GCA_049188105.1 Deltaproteobacteria bacterium
TGGGCCGTGGCTATCGCCCTCGCCGGCCCGGCGGCCGGTCAAGACGCGGGAGGGGAGGGGAAGAGCATGAGCGACACCCAGGTCATCGACTGCCCGGCCACGGTGGAGAACCTGGTGCTCACCGTGGTCGTCGACAATGTGCCCGGCCGTGAGGATCTCGAGACGGCCTGGGGCTTGGCCGTCCTGGTCCAGGGCGCGAAGACGACCGTCCTGTTCGACACCGGCCCGGATGGTCCACTCTTGCTGGGCAACCTGCGCAGCCTCGGCATCGACCCCTCCACGGTCGACGCGGTGTTTCTGTCCCACGATCACCGCGATCACACCGGCGGGATGCGTGCCTTCCTCGAGGTCAATTCGGACGTCACGGTCTACCTCCTGCCGTCCTTTTCCGCCGAGATCAAGACCGCTGCCACCTCTGCGGGGGCTGAGGTGGTCGAGGTGGCCGGCCCCTTGTCCCTGTGTCCCGGACTGTGCACGCTGGGCCGTCTCGGGGTCGACATCCCCGAGCAGTCCTTCGGCGTGCACACACCCGAGGGCCTTGTCCTGCTCACCGGCTGCGCCCATCCCGGGGTGGAGAACATCGTGGCCAATGCCCGCACCTTGACCGGAGGCGACGTGTTGCTCGTTGCCGGGGGCTTCCACCTCCGGTCGGCGAGCCCCACTGAGATCGACGCGGTTGTGGCTGCGCTCGTCAACCTCGGCGTCCGTCACGTGGCTCCCAGCCACTGCACAGGCGACGGGGCTCGGCAGGCGTTTGCCGCCACCTTCGGCGACCGCTACCACCCATCGGGAGTGGGCACGGTTCTCAACCTCGCGGACCTGACCAAATGACCCGCCCGGGCTTCAAGGGAGCATTGACACCGCATTGGCATCAGCATCAGCGCCAGCCGTGAAGAAGTCGGGAAGTTGGGCGCCGAGTGTCTGCGCCGGTTTCGCCTCGGCGGCGGGTCGGGCCCTGGGCCCGGGCTCGAGGTGCTCCTCGAGGTAGGTGGTGAGCAGGGTGTAGAGGTGCATGGTGGTGCCCTTGCCCTCGTAGATGCCGTGGCTGCGGTTGGGGTAGGACATCATGTCGAACTGCTTGCCCTGGGCGATGAGCTCGTTGACCAGCAGCTCGAAGCTCTGGTAGTGGCAGTTGTCATCGCCGGTGCCGTGGACCAGCAGCAGGTCGCCCTCGAGGTTCTCGGCATGGGTGATGGGCGAGCCGTCGGCAAAGCCCTCGGGGTTGCCCTCGGGCAGCCCCATGTAGCGCTCCTGATAGACGGTGTCGTAGACCTTCTGGTCGGAGATGAATGCGACAGCCATGCCCATGGTGTAGAGCTCCGGGTAGCGGAAGAGAGCGTTCAAGGTCATGGTGCCGCCGCCGCTCCAACCCCACGAGCCGATACGCTCGCGGTCGATAAAGGAGAAGGTGTCGAGCATGGCCCTGACACCGGCCGCCTGGTCCACCGACGCGAGGATGCCGATTTGACGGTAGACCGACTTGCGCCACTGGCGGCCGCGCGGGGCCGGCGTGCCGCGATTGTCGAGGCTGGCCACCAGGTAGCCGCGTTGGGCGAGCAGCAGGTACCACAGGTTTCCGCCGCGTCCCCAGCGATTCTGCACCGTCTGGCCTGCGGGCTCACCGTAGACGTACATCAGGAGCGGGTAGACCTTCGTCGGGTCGAGGTCGGGCGGCGTCACCATCCAGCCATCCACCTCGATGCCGTCGCCGATGTCGACCCGAAAGACCTCGATGGGTCCTTTGGCAACCGCGTCGACGGCGGTCTGCACCTCGGCATTGTCCTCGAGGACGCGCCGGACCTCGTGATCGGGCAACGACACCAGGTCGGTGCGCGGTACCCGCTCCCGTGACGAAAAGCCGTGGATGGCCCAGTGGGCGTCCTCCGAGATCTGGTAGGTGTGGGTGCCCGCGGGGCCGGTCGGTGTCACGCGCTCGAGCGTGCCCTCGCCGTCGAGGGCCGTCCGGTAGAGAGAGCGGCCGGTGGGATCCTCAGGCGAGGCCAGGAAGTAGGCCCAACCGCCGGCGGCGTCCACCAGGGCGAGGTTAGTGACATCGTAGTCGCCGGTGGTGACCAACCGCACCTCATCGCCGTCCCGGGCGACCAGGTAGAGGTGGCGCCAGCCGTCGCGCTCCGACAACCAGGTGAAATACCGGTCTCCGTCGAGCCACTGCGGGTCGTCGTGCATGTCGACCCAGGCGTCGTCGTGGTCGGTGAACACGGTGCGAAGGGCGCCGCTCGAGATGTCACCGAGCATCATCTCGGCGGTGTTTTGCAGCCGGTTGAGGCGGATGAGCCAGATCTCGCGAGGACCGGCTGCCCACCCCATCTTGGGGATGTAGAAGTTTCGCGAGTCGCCCTCGGGTTCGAACCAGGTGGTGGCGCCGCCGCCGGCGGGGATGACCCCGACCCGGCACGCCGAGTTGGTGGTCCCCACCTTGGGATAGGGCAGAGGCGTCAGCTCGGGGTAGGTGGAATCGGTGTTGTTGATGAGGTAGAAGGTCCCCACCCCCGTCGAGTCGAACTGCCAGTAGGCGATGTGGCGGCTGTCGGGGCTCCAGCGGAAACCGTCGCGGAGGCCGAACTCCTCCTCGTAGACCCAGTCGGACGTGCCGTTGATGATGTGCTCGCCGTCATCGGCGGTCAACCGGGTCACCTCGAGGGTCTCCACGTCCTGGACGTAGAGATCCTTGTCGTCGAAATCCACCCACGCCACCATCTTGCCGTCGGGCGACAGCTTGGCGAACATCATGGTCGACTCTGCGACGTCGCCGCCCAGTTTTCGCAGCACACCGCTGTCGAGGTGGAGCAGCCAGTAGTCGCCGCGCGTATTGCGTCGCCACACCCGTTTGGTGTTGGTGAAGATCAGAAGCTGTGAACCATCCTCCGACCATTGGTAGTCGTCGATTTCGAGCGGCTCGGCGCCCTCTCCCGGAACCAGCGTCGCGGCCGGGACCAGCACGGTGCGTTCCCCCGTTGACGGGGCATAGCGGATGATGTCCCGGGCATCTTCAAAGTCGGGCGACGTCTCCAGGGTGGTGTATCCGGATCCGTCGGCCAGCCACCGCGCCGGACCGTAGATTTCGACCGAGAACTCCTTGTTCTCGAATATCCGTTCCAGGGTCAAACGCGATAGGTCCGCCGGCTGGTCGGCCGCGCCCACGAACGGCGCCGCCAGCAGGAGACACAGGATCAGCGTGGCGACAGTTCTACAGGTGATAGAACGCGAAAATCTCCGTTGCATTGGCCCTCCAACACCGAATTCGGTCGGCCACATCGTGGCTCTTGGCGCCCACATCGACGCACATCCTAATGGATCGTGCCGGGTATTTGAAACCGGAGGGCCTCCCGCCCATCCGTATCGGCAGCTGACTACCGGTTGTCGGACGACTCCATGCGGACCGCTTTCAACACCTCTCTCGTGAGGTCCCAACGATTGAAGCCCTGCCGTCCGTAATCCAAACCGCGGCGCACGATGACGAGGTCGTGCGTCGGGACGACGATGACGTACTGCCCACGGTTTCCGGCGGTCGAGTACGCACTCTTGGGTACGTCTTTGCGATCATCCGGCACGAGCCACCACTGGCCGCCATAGAAGTTGCCTCGCTCTGCGGTCGATGGGGCGGGCTTGCGAACGAAGTCGATCCACTCCCTCGAGAGCAGCCGTTCGCCGTTCCACATTCCACCCTGCAGGTACAGGAGCCCGAACCGGGCGAGATCGCGCGCATTCGTGTAAACCTGGCTGCTCAGGATGAAATCCCCGAAACGATCCACGCTCACCAGCGTGTTCCGCATACCGATGCGATCGAGGAGCGCTCGCCGCGGGAACTCCAGGTATGCCTCCTGGTCCCCGAGGGCCCGCTTCATGGCATAGACAGCGAGCAGGGTGTCGTAGTTCTCGTAGTCCCAGTACGTGCCGGGCTCGCGGATCAACCCGCGATTTCTCATGCCCTCAATCGAGCTCGCGCCGGCCCAGTACGCGAGGCCGGAGCCGGTGGCGTATTCGAGACCGGCGTTGTCCACGGGATAGAGGCCGCTCGACATGTTCAGCACGTGCCGAAGCGTGATGGCCGAACGGGGATCGCTCTCGGGCGACACGACTTCGGGAAGGAAATCGAACCCGAGCGGCTCGTCCAGCGCCATACGCCCCTGATCGGTCAGCATACCGAAGAGCGTTACGGCGATGCTCTTGGCCGTCGACCAGGTACGGGTCCTCGTCGTCACGTCCACGCCCTGCGCGTACCGCTCGTGAATGATTTGCCCGCCCTTGACGACGAGCAAGCTGAGCGTCACTTGCTCGGGCGACTCGCGGTCGAAGGCCCAGTCGGAGGCCGCCTGAAGCGCCGCGGCATCCACCCCTGCCGGGAGTGGCCTGTCTTCGGTCCGATCACCATCAGGCCACGGAATTTCTACGGGATCACCCGGAGGCGGCGCCATCTCGAGTATCGGCAGACTGTCGAGATCCTCGAAGGTCTGATCGGGCGCCATGATGACGCAGCCGAGCCCCTCGCGAAACGCGGCACGCATGGTCGGCGTACCGCCCGGTGCCCCGATCGCGACCGTCTTGCGCTCCCAATCGACGACGTAGTCACCCCCGTCGGGTGTCCCGATGGGGTGCCGCAAAAAGGCGAGCTCCTGAGCGAACACCTGCTCGAGGGTCCGGTGGGACGTAAACAGGCCGTTGCACATGAAGATGGCCTGCTGGCCGTTCTGGATCATGTCCCGATTGAAGCGCCAGTAGTCGTACGCCTCCTCCTGCTGGCTGCCGGCGGGTGCAGGAAGGAGAAGCGCCAGCGCGAAGAGAAGGGCGATGAGATGTTTCATGAGGTACCTCCCTCGAGCTCTCACTGCAGGCTCGGCGATTATTCAGCCCGTCGGGGGACACGTCAAGGGCGATAG
>JAIVTZ010000342.1:0-4891 GCA_049188105.1 Deltaproteobacteria bacterium
GTTTTCCCCTGCCTCTACTTGAAGAGCACATGATAGCTCAAGAGAAATACTCAAAGTCTCCGCCAGACTCGGTGACGCACCGCTGGCAGCGATCTGCGGCCGCAGGCCGCCAGCAACTCAGACCTCAAAACCAAGAACTCAAAACTGGATGGGGGGGTTGGGTGGCAAATCCGACATCCGAAATCCTAAATCCGAAATTCTGCTGGGGTGGGTGGATAGAAATCCTAATTCCTAACTCATCAGATGATCAACCGCACCCCACCGAGCTCCTCCAACCGGTAGGGGAAGTGATCCCCGGGTGAGCCGATGAACATGAAGTTCTTGGGGATCCTCCACTTGCTGGAGAGCTGCTGGATGAGCTCGGGACCGAACTCGCCCTCGATCTCGACGTACTCGATGTCGATCTCGGGGTAGGCCTCGTCGAGGAACTCGAGGTCCTTCCCCAGCTTCGGCGGGATCTCCTTCTTGTTGGTGTAGACGATGACCACCCTGATGCGGTTGGTGTGCTCGTTACGCCGCACGTAGAGCATCGCCTCGTTGAGGTTGGCGATGCTGTCGCCACGGGTGAAGAAGACGAAGCGCTGCGAGTTGATCCTGTCGATCTTGGCTCGGATAGCCTTCGATGCGCGCGTCGTGCGGGTGGTGATGGCCTCGTTGATAGCCTGGATCGCAAAGAGCATCACCCGCATGATCTCGATCCGCCCGAGCATGATGCCGACGACCAGTACCGCGGGCACGAAGTAGCCGAGAAAGACCCGCAGGTAGGCCGGGTTCATGAGGATGTTCCCGACGAGGGCGGCGAGCACGGCGCCGATTGCCATGAAGACCGAAGGCCAGGACGCGATGGTCGGCCGCGGCAGGCGCGCCCGTTTGACCTTGAGCAGGATGTTGCCGATGCCGAAGAGGGCCATCACCGACAGGAACGAAATGGTGTAGACCCCGGCGAGGGCGCCGAGGTCGCCATGGGTGGTCAGGAGCACCGACACCGCGAGGAGGAAGAAGGCGATGATGATCCAGTAGGTGGTACCCATGCGATTCGTCTTGAGGAGAACCTGGGGAAGGCAGCGGTCGAGGGTCATGCGCTTCACCAGGCCGGTGACGCCGATGTAGGAGGTCAGCACCGCGCCCGAGAGCACCAGCGCGGCGTCCACCGAGACCAGGACGGACAGCCATTTCCCACCCGCGACCAGACCCATGTACGAGAGCAGCGCCTCCTGGTTCTCCGGGACCGCGGCGATCGGCACAAGGGCCAGGGCCAGGAGGGCCATCGAGGGGTTGAAGAAGCTGACCGCGGCCCACATGTTGCGCAGAGTCTTTGGAAAGACGCCGCGGGCCTGCTCCTCGACGAAGTTCGACGAGCTCTCGAAGCCGGAGATCCCGAGCATCGCCGCCGCGAAACCGAAGAACAGCGCCTGGGTGACGCTGATCTCCATCGGCGCCGAAAGGTTTTCCACCAGGGTGGCAGGGCCGCGCCTCATCACGAAGAGGACGCCCACCCCGAGCAGCAGCAGCAGGGTGGCGATGTGGGTGACGAAGATGACGACCGCGACCCTGGCCGACTCACCGATACCCATGATGGTCAGGACCATGAACGCCGCGAGGAGGATGATGGTCGCCGCGATCACCGGCAGGCCGTGCCACAGCGAGTGCACGTAGTGCATCGCCTCCGATGCCGAGATCACCGCCGTTGCCATGTACGAGAGCAGGGTCAGACACGCCGCCAGCGAGGCGAACTTCTTCGAGGTTGTGTTGAGCAGCGCGTTGTAGGCGCCGCCGTTGAGCGGCAGGGCGCCCACCACCTCGGCGTAGATCTTGCGGTAGAGGAAGAGAACCGCGGCGACGATGAGCAGCGCCAGCGGCGCCCACTTGCCGGCCTGGAGGATGGTCAATGCCGAGACATAGAGGCACGACGAGGTGATGTCATTGCCGCAGATCGCGGTCGCCTCGAGCTCGTCGAGGCGGTAGTTCGGATCGCTATGTTTCGATCTTGCCATCACTCCCTCAAATATCGCAGAAGAATAACAGGGAAGTGTTCCTCCAGCCCGTGCGCTCAAGTAACTCTGGAGTTACTTAGGAGCGGGTTATGGGGATTGGGTATGCGATCGAGCGCCGAAGGTGCGATAGATCCATAGCCTGGGGCGTCAGCCCCAGGACAGGAATGCCCTACCCTGGGAGCCCTGGAGGGGCGACAGATTGCGGCTGCGGCGTGAGCCGCAGCCTCCGCGTTTTCACTGTCTGTCGCCGCTTCGCGGCTCATGATTTTTTTTCGAACCACGTTCCTGGGGCTCACGCCCCAGGCTAAGAATATGCCGCCGCTTCGCGGCTGGCTCGACCCATCAGAAAGAAACTTGAGAAGTTCCTTGAGAGTACGGGCCACAGCGAGTGGCCGATCGAGGAGTTGGATTCGCGGCGTTTCAAGGAGTCAAAAGAGTATTCAGCAGGTTGTCGCGAAGATGGGATCACCCGGAAGATCCGAGTGCCCTTGACAGAGGAAGACGGCGCGTTAATCGCCGCCCCATCCGCGCAGGCGGATCATCCCGATCGCGGCGATCACAACCCCGATCGCCGCGCCGGTGATCTGCTTCCACCCCACTCCCGTCCCTTCACCGATGCCGGTGGCGTCGGCCGTCAGGCTGAAGAGAAACAACAGCACGCCGACCACCAGTAGCGAAACTGCGAGTGCACGCATTCCTTACTCCTCCATTCCTGTGGCTGCTTCGACAGGATCGTCCGGCGGCTGGTGTGCCGATTGGCGAACCGAGTCTGCGGTCAACCGTGCAAACCACCAGACGGCCGCGGCGAGCACGAGCAATGCGCCGATCACGGACCCGGCCGCCGCGCCCGGATAGGCGCCGATCAGCGCGTCCGTCAGTGCGGCGAGCGCCGCGCCGGCGGCGGTCGCCAGTGGCGTCAGCGCGGGATGGTGGCGGAGGACCAGCACCCAGACTGCCAGCATCACCAATCCCATGAGAGCGCCCTCCAACAGCCACAGGGGGATGCTCTCGACCCCCTCGCTACCGGTCATCACCAAACCCAGCCCGATCACCAGCGCCGAGGTCACGAGCTGCCGGCGCCGCCAACCGTCGGTGATCGACTGGATGGTGGCGATCACGAGCAGGAAAAAGGCGGTGCCGGTGATCCAGGAGCTGAGCGGACCGAGTGCTGCGGCGAGCAGCGGCACGGAGTCGCCGGCGCCCCCGAAGCTCGGCCACAGCGGCAGCGTGGACGGCGCCATCTTCAAACCGAGGGCGCCGAGCCCGGCGAGGACGGCGCCAAGACCGAAACCGGCCGCGATGCTCGCGCCGGTATTCTCAGTTGGTTGCGGCGGCAGCAGGCGGTGGGCGAGCCCGATGAGCAGCGCGGACACAGCCGCGATACCGGTCATGGCAATCAGCCCGCCGACAATGATGATTGCGGTCTGAAGCTTGAATGGCTGCGCGGTGTCGAAATGAGCCATCGTGGAACGGAAACCGTTGAGGAGCTGGACGGCGCCGAGAACGGCCGTCACCCCGAAGAAGATGGCGAAGGTGGCGGTGGCGAAGCGGTGCCGGCTCCAGCGGATCACGGCCACGACCGCGCCCGCCAGATACAGCAGCACCACCAGCACGACACCCGCGATCTTTACCACCTGGGTGACGCTGCGACGGTTGCGGTGGGCGCGCTCCCAATCCTCGGGGATGTGGACGAATCGGCCGGTCCCCACCACCTCGTCGCCGGCGATTTCGATCACGATCCGCGCCTCGCCGATCTCCATCGGATAGCCCTCCGGATCGCGAAAGACGAAGGACCAATCGCGGCGCTCGGGGAGCTGCGAAGGCTCGGCCGACACCTCCTCGAGGTCATCGACGGAGAGACCGTACTTGGCCGTCAACGTCGCCTGGGCGATCTCGCGAGCCTCGTCCTCGTCGAGCTCTGCGCCGGCGCGGCCTTCGGGTAGCTGGTGAGCCATTTCTTGGACCGTGCCATCGGGTCCCACGTAGACCAGGTACTCCTCGGCGCGCTCGGCCACGTCGCCCTCGAAGCGGGCGTACCGCACCATGCGACGCGGTGTCGGAAGATAGCGCCCGAGGAGCTCGTGGTAGGCCTCGGGCCCGCCCTCCTGCCAGACGAATCGATCTTCGAGACCGAGAGGGGCCTGGACGGAGCTCAGCTCGCGCCAGTCCGGGGCGAGCTCGATATTTCGTTCGGCCAGCGTCTCGCGCGCGGCCAGTCGGGCTTCTCCGTCACCGTGCTCGATAGGCGGGGCATCGGTTTGGAAGCTGGTGGTGAGCGCCCACAGCAGCACCCCGGCGCTGCCGAGAATCGCGAGCAGGACGCGGCTCTTTGCCGCGAGACCACCCGAGGCGGCGGCGGGCGCCGCCGGGGCGCGCTCAGGGGCGGGAGGCGGCGACCAACCGGAGTTGAAGTCCTGTGTCGGGACCTCGCCCCACGAGCCCGCTCGCCAGCGGGCCCGCAGCACCACCCACAGCGGAACCAGCGTGAGAAGGATCACCATCCCGCGGTCGACCCAGATGCCGGGCGTGTCGGCGGCGAAGAGCGGCAGCGCGAACCACACCACGTCGAAGGCAAAGTGGAAGACGATCGCCGGCACCAGACCAAAGAGCAGGTAGAGACCGCCGAAGCCGAGCGCCGGGATGATCAGCTCGACCAGACGAGCGTAGGCGGGTTGGGAAGGGTAGTTGGCATGGCCGGCGCCGAAGATCACCGCCTGCAGTACCATCGCTCCCGCGATCCACAACCATCGTTTGCCGAAGCGCCGGCCGAGTAGGGCGGCACCGGCGATGGGCACCGCCCGGAACAGGCACTCCTCCCAGAACCCGGCCTGCAGCGAGATGGCGATCGATGTCAGCCACGGGAAGATGTTGGCGAGCACGTTGGGGTCGGTGAGAGC